>JBDLJI010000134.1:0-6095 GCA_039714455.1 Thermodesulfobacteriota bacterium | reverse complement strand
CGTAACGCAGCTTCCCGGTCACCGGACCGCATCAACGTCTCACCGATCAATGCTGCCGTAATGCCATGATCCTCAAGCATTTTCATGTCGTCATGCGTTTTTATACCTGATTCACTTACCACAGGAACTGAGTCCGGTATCTCTCTTCGCAATCTGATGGTTGTTTGAAGATCAACTGTAAAATCCCTGAGGTCACGATTGTTAATGCCTATCAGTCTGCTACCGGCAGCAAGTGATTTCTCCAACTCTTTTTGGTCATGGACCTCAACCAGGACATCCATGTCAAGTTCAGTACTCATCTGCAGGTAATCACTGATCTGAGTTTGATCAAGAATGGCACCAATAAGGAGAATGGCATCAGCGCCATAATTACTGGCTTCTTGTATCTGCAGTTCATGGATGATAAAATCCTTGCGGATAACCGGAAGCTTCACTTCCTGCCGGACCAGGGGAATATAGTCAAGGGAGCCATAAAAAAACTTTTCATCGGTAAGAACTGAAACTGCCTCTGCCCCTCCCCTTTCATAACTGGAAGCAATTGCAATTGGATTAAAATCAGGGGAGATTATACCTTTAGAGGGGGAACCCTTCTTCACTTCGGCAATCACTGCAATCTCTGTGGATTGCGTTAATGCCTGCATAAATCCCCGTGGAGGATCGACCGGTAACTGCGGCCGGCTGACCCCTTTGGTTTTTAACCGTGCAACTTCCTGTTTTTTCTGGTTTACAATGGTATCAAGAATCTTCATCAGGAAACATTTTGCGAGAAGTTAATAAGAGCTTCAAGCTTAGCGAACGCAGCCCCGGAATCAATTATCTGGGCTGCAAGTTCAACACCGGTTTTCAAACCCGGCACCTTGCCAGCAGCGTAGAGCGCTGCACCGCTGTTCAACAAAAGCATGCCGCGCTTGGGACCTTCAGCCCCACCCAGGATGTCACGCAGGATAGCCGCTGATTCTTCAGGGGTTTCACCACCTTTAAGATCAACCAGCCTAGAACGATCCAACCCCGCATCTTCAGGACGAACGGTATAGGTCCTGACTTCACCGTTAGAGAGTTCAGCAACCTCAGTTTCGCCGGTTACTGTAAATTCGTCAACGTTGCCTGCACCGCAGACTACAAGCGCCCTTAGAGCCCCCAGCCTACCCAAAACCCTGGCCAGTTTTTCGCAGAGCTCAGGTGAGTAAACACCGAGGAGCTGTACATTCGCACCGGCAGGATTTGTCAACGGTCCGAGAACATTAAAAATTGTTCTGATCCCTATTTCACGGCGCGGCCCTATGGCATGCTTCATGGCACCGTGCAGCATGGGGGCGAACAAAAAGCCAATGCCTACCTCCCTGACACAGTTCCCCACCTGCTCCGGGGTTAGGTCAAGATTGACCCCCAGAGCTTCAAGGACATCGGCACTGCCGCATTGGGAAGACACGGACCTGTTTCCATGTTTGGCCACTGGAATCCCTGCTGCAGCAACTACAAAAGCGGTGGTAGTCGAAACGTTAAAAGTGCCGGAACTGTCTCCACCGGTGCCGCAGGTATCAACCAGTATTTCATCTTTGTCTACAGCAACCCCGGTTGTAATTCTCGTTGCTTTTTCACGCATCACCATGGCCGCACCACTGATCTCTTCAATGGTCTCACCCTTCATCCTCAAGGCTGTTATAAAAGAACCGATCTGAGCCGGGGTCGCCTCACCGCTCATTATCTCGTTCATTACCTCAATCATCTGCTCTTCATCAAGGTCTTTTCGCTCTATTACCCTGCTTATTGCTTCCCTGATCATTATATTCCTCTTCCTTAGTAAGTTGGATATTTTATAATATAAAAAATCATCTGAATATATATGAAGCTGTAGCCTACTAACTAAAACAACCCCAAACTAAGTTTCAACGGTTTTCAAATTTGCTGGAGATACACGGTGTCAATCGTCCTGCCGCTTTGTTGCAGGACAACAGGTTGTTTCGCTTGTAGTATGCGAAAGGACCGATGACACTGTAGATTCAATAAATTTGGAAGCCGCTCACCGCAGTAACTTTTCATAGTCCACAGCAAGAAAATTCTTCAACAGCTCAATCCCATCCGGCGTCATAATAGATTCAGGATGGAACTGGACCCCTTCGATCGGGAGTTCCCTGTGACGCAGCCCCATGAGTTCACCCTGGTCTGACTTTGCTGTAATTTCAAGACAGTCAGGCAGAGTTGTCTCACTGGTTATCAGGGAATGATAACGCATGGCTTCAAAGGGGTTTGGCAGGTTGGTAAACACTCCTTTGCCATCATGGCTGACAGGACTGGTCTTGCCGTGCATAAGGCGCGCGGCCCGTATAGTCTCTCCACCAAAAGCCTCACCAACTGACTGGTGCCCAAGGCAGACACCAAGAATTGGAATTCTGCCGGCGAAATAACGAATTGCCTCAATGGAAATCCCTGCCTTGGAGGGTGTGCAGGGACCGGGTGAGATCAACAGACGGTCAGGCTTCAGTGCTTCAATAAAAGGGACATCCACCGTATCATTCCTGAATACCTTTACCTCAGCTCCCAGGCCACCAATGGTCTGGACAATATTATAGGTAAAAGAATCGTAGTTATCGATTATGACAATCATAATTAAAGCCCTTTTTCAGCCAGTTCAACGGCACGCCTCAAGCCTCTGGCTTTATTCAGCGTTTCCTCAAACTCTTTCCCAGGGTCTGAATCCGCCACTATGCCGGCCCCGGCTTGGATCCAAAGATCTCTTCCACTCATAACAAAGGTGCGAATTGTGATACAGAAATCCATGTTGCCTGAAAAACCGAAATAACCTACCGCACCTGCATAAGGCCCGCGTCGTTCCGGCTCCAATTCTTCAATTATCTCCATTGCCCTTATTTTCGGGGCACCACTTACCGTTCCGGCCGGGAAACAGGCTGACATGACATCAAACTGATCCCTGTCATCTGCCAGCAGCCCATGAACCCCGGAAACTATATGCATAACATGACTGTAGCGCTCAACAACCAGCAGGTCCCGAACCTCCACTGAGCCCGGTTTGGCAACCCGGCCTGCATCATTACGCCCCAGGTCAACCAGCATGAGATGCTCGGCTCTCTCCTTGGGATCAGCCAGAAGCTCCTCTTCCAGTGCTTTATCCTCTGCATCTGTTTCACCCCGATGTCTCGTCCCTGCGATGGGCCGCAATTCAATCTCATTGTTTTCAAGTCTGACCAGTATTTCAGGCGACGATCCTATCTGGATGACATTTCCCAGTTGGAGGTAAAACAGGTACGGACTTGGATTTATATGCCGCAGGGCCCGGTAAAGTGCAAAGGGAGACAGGTCAGTTTCAGTATGAAAGCGCTGCGAAAGAACAACCTGGATAATGTCCCCTGCCAAAATGTATTCTTTGGCAGTTTGCACCATTTCCTTAAAACTTTTCTCATCCATATTAGATGAAAATTCATGTTCATGATCTCTGGATCGACTCTCAACAAACTCATAGGGCATAGGTTGTTTCAAACGTTTAGCCACCTCATCAATCCGGCTGCAGGCCTTGTCATACAGCTCTACCGGATCATCGCCCTTTTTAAGTTCGACACAGTTAACAATCAGGAGTTTCTGCTTGAAGCTGTCATGGATCAATACAGTTTTCGGCACCATAAAAGAACTATCAGGCAGATCAAGTGGTGTATGCGTATCCGGCAGTTTCTCCATAAATTTGACCATATCATAGCCAAGATATCCTACCAGCCCTCCAAAAAACCTGGGAAGCGACTCTGCCTGGTGAGCCTTGAAGGAGGCAAGCAGATTTTTCAATTCCTGCAGGGGGTTTCCAGTGCATGTTTCAATCGTATCATCCCTTCTGATCTCCATGTGCTCCTGGAAACTTGTAAAGGTCATGAGAGGATCAAAGCCGATAAACGAATATCTTCCCCACTTCTCTCCCCCCTCCAGACTTTCAAACAGAAAGGCATGGGAATCCTGTGAAGCCACCTTGGCAAAAATGGTAAGCGGCGTATCAAGATCTGCTACTATTTCCCGGTAGACAGGAACCAGCTCCGCTTCTTCAGCTAAATTTTTGAATGTTTCAAGGTCAGGTTTATGCATGGATATTTACGTTGTAGAATAAAACTACAAAACAAAAAAAGCCATGGGAATAAAAAAATCCCATGGCTTTATATATACATTAACTTCTTTTTTCCGGGCGACCCCTAAGTCGCAATCCATATCAGGCAGCAGACTCCTTGCTTCCGGCAAAATTATTTACCCTCTTGGTGAGTCTTGAAACCTTTCTGGAGGCGGTCTTCTTATGAAATGCCCCTTTTACTGCAGCTCTTTCAATAATAGGTACAGCAGCAAGCAGTGCTTCCTGGGCCTTTTCAACTGATGCTTCAACTTCTATAGCGGTATCAATTTTTTTCACCGCTGTCTTTACCTTGGTCCGGTTCGCCCGGTTACGGTCACGGCGTACTAGACTCTGGCGATTTCTTTTTAATGCAGACTTATGATTAGCCAACTCAAATTCCTCCTGAATATATTTCTTTAATGCGATACTATTTTATTTAAATCTTCCTATTGGAAGCAACTGTAATTCCGATTAAAAACGAAACGGACTTTATAGCCCAATATCACAACGGTGTCAAGCAGCCAATAAAGACTTAATTAAGAATTAAAAATTAAAAATTAAAAATTCCTCTTATTGTTCCTTTAACACTACCTGATTCCCAACCTCTTCAAGATTTTCACCCAGTCTCTCTCATCAAGCCTATGCAACCCTGCATCTTTAGCCATTTTGAGAGCCTCCTGATACTCGTCACTGCTAAGTCTCCGGTCAATGGGTGCACACTGGTAAGCCTTGCCGCATGGTCTGTATTGGTCCATTACATTTACATAGGTATCAACTGACATCTCCTGGGCCAGAAAGCGTAATATTTCCCTGGTCTCTTCGAGGCCACCCGGCATGACAAGGTGCCTGACCAAAAGCCCTTTAACTGCAACCCCCTCATCATCCATGACAAGATCGCCTACCTGCCTGTGCATTTCCAGGATGGCCTTTTGGGCAACTTCCGGATAATCAGGTGCTTTGGCATAACGCTTTGCCGACTCGCTGTTCCAAAATTTAAAATCAGGCATATAAATATCTATGATGCCTTCCAGTAATTTAAGCGTTTCAGGAGAATCATAACCGCTGCTGTTATACACCAACGGCACTGTCAGTCCTTTTTCAATTGCTTTTGGCAAGGCGGCCAGAATTTGAGGGACCACATGGGACGGAGTGACAAAATTAATGTTGTGACAGCCCTGGCGCTGCAGACTCACCATCATCGAAGCCAACTGGCCCGCATCTGTTTCCAAACCCTGCCCCAGATGGCTGATCTCATAATTCTGGCAGAACAGGCAAAGAAGGTTGCAATGGGTAAAGAAGATTGTGCCGGAGCCTCCGCTGCCAACCAAGGGACTTTCCTCGCCAAAATGAGGCGCGTAACTTGAAACAACCGCTTTGGCGCCTGTCTGACAAATTCCTTTTTCATCGGAAAGCCTGTCAACCTTGCAGCGACGTGGACAAACCCTGCACGGAGACAACCTTTTTTGCGCCTCTGCAATACGTTCAGCTAACTTTCCGTGCTCATGGAGTGTAAGATATCCGGCTTGTGTCATTTTTTTCGCACAATCAGCATAATAAATCTTATAGCACACGAAGTCATTGCAAAATCTTGTTTTTTACAAACAACTTTGGTAGTGTAGCCACCTCGTATTTCTACTTATTTTTCGGTATCTATTATACACTGAAATATACTGAAATATCTATCAGCAAGTATTGATTATGAGGACATTATGGGCTTGATTGGCTCTCTGTATCGTTCATCGGTTGGTAAGAAAAGCATAATGGCTGCAAGCGGCCTGCTGCTCTCCCTTTTTCTTTTAACCCATATGCTCGGCAACTCTGTCAGCTTTTTAGGACGCGATGCCTTCAATACCTATGCGGAACGGCTCCATTCCCTTGGTATTCTGGTCTATATCTTTGAAATCGGGTTGCTCACCTTGTTTCTTATTCACATTATTACCGGCATTATACTCTACCTGGAAAATCTTCAGGCCCGTCCATCGCGCTACTTTGT
>JBDLJI010000133.1:0-6107 GCA_039714455.1 Thermodesulfobacteriota bacterium | reverse complement strand
GGTAAAGGTGTGGGAATGATTTTTAAGAAAGGTAAGCTCTATAAAAAAGTGGCTGAAAATGAGCTGCTGGGAGTTTTTCTTGATGAACTTGATAAAATGGCTGAAGAAAAGAAATAATTTTTAATCAGGATATATACAATGCGTTATTCAGAACTGCTGTTACCCACCTTAAAAGAGACGCCGACTGAGGCCGAAGTTGTAAGCCACAGGCTTCTGCTCCGGGCCGGTTTTATCCGGAAACTTTCATCAGGAGTCTATACATACCTGCCTTTGGGGCTTGCCTCTGTTCGCAAGGTTGAACAGATTGTACGTGAGGAAATGAACCGGGCAGGGGCCCAGGAACTGCTCATGCCCATGGTGCAGCCGGCTGATCTCTGGAAGGAATCAGGGCGGTGGGAGAAATATGGACCTGAACTGCTCCGTTTTACAGACCGTCACAACAGGGAGAGCTGCCTTGGACCGACCCATGAGGAGGTCATAACCGACCTGGTTCGCAGGGAGATCCATTCATATCGGGATCTGCCGATCAATCTCTACCAGATCCAGACCAAGTTCAGGGATGAGATCAGGCCCCGTTTCGGACTCATGCGCGGCCGTGAGTTCATTATGAAGGATGGATACAGTTTCGATGCAACTGAAGAGGGGGCGGAAGCTACGTATCAGAAAATGTATGACGCCTATCAGCGTATTTTTAAACGGTGCGGCCTGTCTTTCAGAGCTGTTGAAGCTGACACGGGAACCATCGGCGGTAGTTTCTCCCATGAATTTATGGTGCTTGCCGATACCGGTGAGGATACCCTGGCCATCTGTAAGCATTGTGATTATGCCGCCAATATGGAGAAGGCGACTGTAAAACAACCGGTTTCATTGGATAGAGAACTATTGCCACTGCAAAAGGTTGAAACTCCGGGCAAGAGAAAGGTGGGGGCAGTTTGTGAATTCCTGGGAATATCTCCTGAAGAGCTGGTCAAGACCATGGTTTACCTTGCAGACGGCGATCCGGTTGCTGTGCTGGTCAGAGGTGACCATGAGGTGCAGCCGGTCAAATTGAAGAATATGCTGGGAGCAGTGGAGGTCGAACTTGCTGATGATAAGCAGGTATTTGAGACCACCGGAGTACCGAGCGGTTATCTCGGCCCCATCAACTTGAATATCAAGATAGTGGCAGACCTGGAAGTGGAAGGAATTAAGAATTTTACCATCGGTGCCAATGAAAAGAATTATCACGTGCAAAATACAAATCTCGGCAGGGATTTCAAGGTCTCACAGGTGGGGGATTTGAGACAGATAACCGAAGATGATCCATGCCCGGATTGCGGCGGAGATCTTGAATTGACCAGGGGTATTGAGGTCGGCCACATATTCAAACTGGGAGACAGCTACAGTAAGGCGCTTCAAGCAACATTTCAGGACAGCAACAGCGAAGAGCAGAATTTTATCATGGGTTGTTACGGTATTGGTGTCAGCCGGACAGTTGCCGCAGCAATCGAACAGAATCATGATGAAAATGGTATTGTTTTTCCATTACCACTGGCTCCGTTCCAGGTCATAATTTTAAACCTCGACCCTAAAAATGAACAGATAACCGGGGCTGCGGAATCTTTCTACAATCAATTGCAGCAGGAGTCCATTGAGGTTTTATTGGATGATCGCGATGAGCGTCCGGGTGTCAAATTTAAGGATGCAGACCTCATCGGCATTCCGTACAGGATTACCATCGGCAAACGTTTCGCCAAGGAAGGTGAGGTGGAAGTCCGAATGAGAAAAGATGGTCTGATAAAGAGTTTATCTCCCGACGAGGCTGTTGCAGAAGTCGTCAACACAATCCGGGCTGAAATAAAAGCAATCCGGGATTAATATAATTATGAATTCTAAATTGTGAATTAAAAATTGTCTGTAAATCCCCTTTAGAAAAGTAATGTCCAGTTTCAACAATATAAAAGAACTCGCCCAGAGCTATCTCCAGGATGTGGATCTTGAGTCTTTGGAAAAGGCCTATAAGTTCGCTGAAAAGATCCATGCTGACCAGGTACATCCAACGTCGGGCGAACCCTATATCGTTCATGCCCGTTCAGTGACAGAGATTCTGCTTGCTATGAAGCTTGATCTGCAGACTGTAATTTCCGGCCTGCTGCATGGAGTATTAAAGCAGGCCCCCTCTCTGTCCATCAAGGAACTTGAAAGTGAATATGGCAAAGATGTGGCTAATATTGTCCGTGGTGCCACCAGGATTACCAATGTAAAGTTTAACAGTAAATTGACCTATCAGGCAGAAAACATAAGAAAACTGCTGTTGGCGATGGCGTCAGACATACGGGTTTTGCTGGTCAGGCTTGCTGACCGTCTGCATGATATGCGTTCTTTCATACTGGATGACAGGGAGCAGCAAACGGAATTGGCCCAGGAAACCCTGGAACTTTACGCACCCCTTGCCAGTCGTTTAGGTATCGATTGGATGAAACGGGAACTTGAGGATCTTGCCTTCAAGTTTCTCTATCCCGACGAGTATTATGATATTACTGCCAGGATTGAAAGCTCAACAGCTGATCGGGAAAATTATGTCGAGGAAGTCATAGGTATCCTGCGGCGGAAACTTGCCGAGGTAAACCTGAAAGACTGCCAGATAATAGGCCGCCCCAAGCATCTTTACAGTATCTATAAAAAGATCATTGCCCAGAAGATTCCTCTTGAAAAGGTCTATGACAAGGTTGCCTTCAGGATCGTTGTGGATTCGGTAAAGGAATGCTATGAGGCCCTTGGGGTGGTGCATGCCAACTGGCCGCCGGTACCCGGGAGGATTAAGGATTTTATCAGCACTCCCAAGTCCAACAACTACCAATCCATGCATACCACGGTTATAGGCCCCTATGGTGAATTTATGGAGGTGCAGATCCGTACAAATGAAATGGACAGGGTAGCCCAGGAGGGTGTCGCCGCACACTGGGCCTATAAGGATGGGCAGGCAATCAGCAAGGAGGATGCCAAGGTCTTCATGGGATTAAAGCAGTTGGTGAAATGGCTGCAGGAACTCAAGGACCCGAAAGAATTCCTTGATTCTGTAAGAGGAGAACTCTTTGATCCGGATGTGTATGCCCTGACCCCAAATGGCGAGGTGAAGGAGTTTCCCCAGGGCAGCACGCCACTTGACTTTGCCTATACTATCCATACTGAGGTAGGCAACAGCTGTGTGGGGGCGAAAGTGAACGCAAGAATAGTGCCCTTGAGATACAAGCTGCAAAATGGTGATGTGGTGGAAATAATCACCTCTACCAAGCAGAAGCCGAGAAGGGACTGGTTGTCACTGGTAAAAACGAGTAGGGCAAAGTCCCGTATCCGGCATTGGTTGCGAAGAGAAGAAAAAGAAAAGGCAATGAATGTCGGGCGCGAGATCAGTGAACGGGAACTGCGCAAGTATGACACCTCTTTGAAAAAAATCATCAAGACCGGCCATATGAAGCAGATCTTGAAAGCATTGCGTTGCAATTCTCTTGAAGACCTGCTTGGTAAGATCGGCTCAGGGAATGTTTCCATAAAGAATGTCATTAAGGTGGTGCAGCCTGAGGAACTCAGAACCGAAGAGGAGGAGAAGGCAGAGGAGCAGGAACTGATAAGCGCTTCCACCGCTTTTCAAAAACGCGAGATACCCGGTGAGAGTGAGGCCATTAAAGTTGAAGGTGTTGATGATATGCTGGTAAAAATAAGCCAGTGTTGTCTCCCTGTACCCGGTGACCCAATCATGGGATTCATAACCACCGGACGCGGTATTTCCATTCACAAGGCTAAATGTCACAATCTTCTGGCCACAGATCCCCGGCGCAGAATAGAAGTAAGCTGGTCTGCCGGGATCAAAACAGTACACCGGGCCCAGATATATCTGGTCACCCAGAACAAAAAGGGTATGCTTGCCGCAATCGGTAATGCCATCAGTATGGATGATGCAAATATTGCCGAACTGGAAGTCAAGACCAGCGCCGACAACCTGTCCACTACCAATGTTGTCCTTGAAGTTGCAGACCTTGATCATCTCAACCGTCTGCTGCAGCATTTACGGAAGTTGGATGGCGTGATTGAGGCTCGGCGCAGGTAGTCAGTTCAGGGAAGTAGAACTCCCTTCACATGTTGCGTTCTCTTTGACCAATTGAAATCATTATGAACAAAAGGCAATATGTCCATCGATAATGTTGACTCTGCATGGGGTTGCTCGAGGTCAACATTATGGCAAGCTATACGCAATAAAGCCTATTTTTCTAGTTATTTTAGTTAGTTGTCTGCCATTGCAGGATTCTTGTTTTTGGTGTTTGTCAAGTCATTTTATTATCCATACAGAGGAAATTTTTAATTTCCAGTTCCTGTTGTTAACAGGGATTCATTAAATAATCATAAAAGGAGATTCAATAAAAAATACTGAAACCGATTATTATTGGGTTACAGCGATAAAAAACTACTTATCGTTTTTGCCCTTTAAGATGATATAATAAAGTGATATGAAAAAATTGTTCAAACGAACAGGTTATGCAATCCTGCCAATTGTCATATTGCTTTTTGTCCTTCTCCTGAACTGGGAGTCTGCGGGCTATTATGTTCTTAAAAAAGTTGCTCAGTTTTACGCAGGCAGGGCGCACATTGTCCTTAATATTGGTAGAATTAGCGGCAATCCTTTTTCAGAAACGACACTTGACAATATAACCATACTCCCTGTTGAAGCCTACCCTCAAGCCTATAGTTTTAAAACCGACATCATTACCTGCACCTATAACCTGTGGGATTTGAAAGAAGGGTACGAATTCTTTCTTAAGGGGTTAAGCTGCTCAGTAAGTGCGCCTGAATTGAGCTACGATTTCAGAAGCGATGCTCTGCAAGACCAATCTCCTGATGGACCCGCACAATTCCTTGTACCTGCAGTACTTCCCAAGCTTGATGTGCGCAATGGCACAGTCATCCTGACCCATGACGGATGGGATGCGGAGATAAGGGGAATTGACTCCAGTCTACGATCTACAGCAGATGCAGATCATGGGTTGCATTTGGATGTAGACAGTTTGCGTTTCAGCCAGGAGGGCGCCACCAAGATAGAAGCAGGATTTACAGCCCTGTTGCACCATACAGAAGCAAAACTCTCCATTGCTTCTTTTGAGGTGGGGGATAAGAAAATATCGGCAACAGGTTTTATTGACCTGGCCCAGATTCATAAAGGGTTAGCAGTGTTTGCGACCGATTTTGCATTTGCGGAAAGCCAATTGAACATAACAGGATCAATAGAAAACAAGCTTTTAAAGGCGCATGTCAGGACAGACAATTTTGATATCAGGGAACTGCAGAAAAGATTAGGCGGGCCCGGTTGGAATATTTCCGGAAAGATCAGAGGGGAGGCTGACCTGGCATATAACCTGGAATCGGGAGAAGCCCAGGATGGTTCCTTTTCTTTTGATGTGCAGGAGGGACAGTTGCAGGGTGTGGAGGTTGATGCATTGGCAGTCAATGGCCATCTGGAAAAGGGCAGCCTATATCTTGAAGATGCCCGTGCTGTTGCACTTGATTCCAGCCTGACCATTACCCGTGGAATAATCCCAATACCGGCCACAGTGGAGGTATTTGAGTCGGTGCCGATCAATCTCTCAGCCAGGTTTGAAAGCAGCAATCTGGAGGGACTGGCCCGATTGTTTGGGAATATGCCTCTCAATGGGCAGGTTGCTGCTGACATGAGTGTAGCCGGCAGTATTAAGGAGCCGAAAGGTGAAATAACTCTTTCAGGCGAACACCTTCGTTACAAGGAGTTGCAGCTGGGTTCCCTTGCATTGCAGGGGGAGTTAAGGGTCAGCCAGGAACAACCGGGCAAATTAAAGTCGGTGCATTTTAGTGTAGCGGAGCTGACGCAGACAAACAATTCCGGCACCCTTGCACTTACCACCCCCGCAACTGCCACCTGGAAGCAGGATACATTTTCACTCTATACAGAATTCCAGCTCGACGGACAGAGTGGAGTTGCCATAGAAATTGTAAAGAAACCCGAAAAAGAAACTGCAGCTGAGATTACCACGCGCAACCTTGACAGTGACGGCTGGCTGGAAAGTTTTATGCCTAACCGCTATTTCTTTCACAATGCGAAT
>JBDLJI010000132.1:0-6129 GCA_039714455.1 Thermodesulfobacteriota bacterium | reverse complement strand
CCCCGGGCTTTTTTAATATAAGTGGCCAATAAAAATTAATAAATATTCAGGTAGTTATCAATCTCCCAGTCAGTAACACTGATTCTGTAACTGTCCCACTCTGCCTCCTTGGCAGCCACATATCTTTCAAAGATATGCTCGCCTAGGGTTTCCTTGGCAATCTTGTTTTTCTTAAACACTTCTATCGCCTCCTGAAGGTTCGCCGGCATGCTAACAACCTTGGCCTTTTTCATGTCAATATCGCACATGCCGTAGATATCACAATCCACTGAAGCAGGCGGCGTCAGCTTATTCTTGATACCGTCCAGGCCGGAATTCATCATCATGGCAAATGCCAGGTATGGGTTACAGGTCGGATCCGGGCAGCGCACCTCAACCCTGGTGCTCAACCCCCGGGCTGCAGGAATTCTCAGCATGGCACTCCGGTTAGGACCGGACCAGGCAACATACACCGGTGCCTCATAGCCTGCCACCAGACGCTTGTAGGAGTTGACCAGCGGATTGGTAACCGCAGCAAACCCCCTGGCATTTTTGATAATACCGGCAATATACTGATAGGCGGTTTTACTCAACCCCATTTTGTCTTTTTTGTCTTCAAAGGCATTTTTACCCTTGGTGGTGAAAAGCGATTGGTTTGTGTGCATACCGGACCCGTTGATACCGAAAACCGGCTTGGGCATAAAGGTAGCATGCAGGCCGTACTGTTTGGCAATTGTTTTTACAACCCACTTAAAGGTCGTTGTATTGTCAGCAGCAGTAACTGCATCAGAATACTTAAAATTTATCTCATGCTGCCCCTCGGCAACCTCATGATGGGAGGCTTCAATTTCAAAGCCCATCTGCTCAAGGGTCTCAATGATCTCCCGGCGGCAGTCAATGCCTTCATCATCAGCATCAACACTGAAGTAACCGGCATTATCATGGGTTTCCGTTGTTGGGTTGCCGCATTCATCCTTGTTGAACAGAAAGAATTCCGCCTCGGTACCGACATTCATGGTGTAGCCCAGTTTCTTGGCATCATCCATAACCCTTTTCAGGTTTCCCCTGGGACACCCAACAAACGGTGTGCCGTCCGGCAAGTAGATATCACAAATTATCCGGGCTGCCCCCCTGCCTTCCTTTTTCCGCCAGGGCAATACCGTAAATGTATCGTAATCCGGCTTCAAATACATGTCAGACTCATTGATGCGGGCAAAGCCGTCAATGGAGGAGCCGTCGAACATCATTTGACCATCCAGGGCTTTCTTGATCTGGCTTTTTGGAATGGCCACATTTTTCATGAAGCCGAAAATATCGACAAACTGCAGCCGGAAAAACTGGACATTCTCATCCTTGATAATTTTCATAATTTGCGTTTTAGTCATTTTTATCTCCTTTATTGAATGGTTAAATTATTCTTGTTTCTGGAACAGAAAAATCCTGTTTTTAATCTTTTATTCCTGTTGCCTTCCTCTTTTCCTCTTATGCGTTTGAGACTGCATAAAGCAATCCCTGTTGCAGTTCATTTTTAAACACAGGGTCTTCGATCTTTTTACCGTCATAGTCCAGTACATAAAAAACATCCACAACCTGGTCTGCCTTGGAGCCAATCCTTGCCCTGTATATATTGATGCCGAAATCAGACAGGGTTTTGGTGATATCATAGAGTATCCCAACTCTGTCCTCGGAAAATACCTCTATAACTGAATAAAGCTCTGATGCCTGGTTATCGATAGTTGCCTTAGCTGCAAGACGTTTTTTCGCCCCTTGCGGGTTGCCTCTCAATGGTGCCAGCTTCCGGCTCAATCGATGCTCAAGCCCCAAACGTTGCTTTATAGCCAAGTGCAATTCATTTTCCATGACCGCCCAATCCTGCCCATCATAGGTTTCCGATATTGCCGATGAAACCTCAATTGCATCAACTGCCGTACCATCGGCCCAGGTGAAGATCTTTGCTGCAAGCACATTCAGGTTATGCAGCGCCAGGATGCCAAAAATTCTTGCCAGCAACCCCGGTCTGTCCTTGCTTATGACTAAAATGGACCAGGACTCACGGCTTTGCTCATGGAAAAACAAGACATCCTGCTTTCCAAGATTTTTTGCATGGGCGATATGTTGAACTATTACCTCAGGCGGGAAACTGAGTAAATAGTCATCTGAAAAAAGATTAAAATTTGTTTTATTTGCATCCGGCAACAACCCGGCAACTTTTTCGCGAATCCATTGAGCCCCAAGTTCTGTGCCGCGTGCTTGCTCATGCCCGGAAAGGTCTTTTCTGTCAAGGAGCAGGGCTATTTTTAAGTAAAGTTCAAGCAGCAGGGCTCCCTTCCAGTCATTCCAGACTGTGGGGCCGGTTGCCCTGGCATCGGCAATGGTTAAAAGGTAGAGCATGGCAAGTGCTTCCGGAGAGTAAATCTTGGTGGCACAGCGCATAAGAAACTCTTCATCCTCAAGATCGCGCCGTAAAGCAGTATTTGAAAGAAACAGGTGATTGCCGACCAGGAACTCAAGGGTGTCGATATCCTCTTTTTCTAAACCCATTCTTTCAGAAATCCGGCGAACCAGGTCAGCTCCCCTTTCGGCATGACCATGCCCCAGGCCTTTGCCAACATCATGCAACAATCCGGCCAGGAACAGGACATGCGGAGCACTCACCGCTGCATAAATATTGGATTCTTCTTCCCTTAATTTTTCAAGTTCGTTAACGGTCTGGACAAGGTGGCGGTCAACGGTGAAGATATGATACACATCGTGCTGTGCCAGAGATTCAACCTCGGCAAATTCCGGTATATAGGACGTTAAAAAACCGGTATCGAGCATCTCTTCCAAAACCCGGAATGGTCGGGGTGTTACAAGAATTGCCAGAAAGAGTTTTGAGCTTCTGCGTGAATGGCGCAGCTTATCATCAACCAGGTGCAGGTTGGCAGTTATGGCTTTCCGTGTTCTGAAATGCAGGGGATTGCCTGTCTTGGCAGATTGATAAAAAAGCCGCATGAAAAGTTTCGGCTCACTCTTGATGAGCTCAGTATTTGCCAGGCGGATTTTACCGTGCCGCACCTCTATGCCCGACTCAAGAACCTTTACCGCCTTGGGAATTTCATCGCTGCCCAGAACCTCCTCCACATGCTCAAAAAAGAGATCCGTGGTTACCGATACTGTCTGCATATGGGTGTAAACTTCACGCATAAAATGCTCTACCGCGAGCATCTCCCTTTCATTTTTAAAGCCGAAGGCCTCTGCCATTTTCTCCTGGTGTTCAAAGAAAAGCTGGTCATTTTTGCGCCCGCTCACATAATGCAGCCGATTACGAATACGAACCAGGTAGTCCTGGGCCTCCTCAAACTTCTTGAGTTCCTCCAGAGAAAGAATTCCTGCCTGTTGCAATGCTGCCAAGCCTTTCAACCCGAAAACAACCTGGGCTGTCCACACCATGGACTGGATATCACGAAACCCACCACAACTTTCCTTAATCTGTGGCTCAAGGAGATAAGCATGACGCCCATATCGGGTTTCCCGTTTTGCGCGCTGCTCGAGCATATCATCGAGAAATTCCTGACGCTTGCCATCAATATATAAGGCTTTGTACATCTCGGAAAGTTTATCAAAGAGCGTTCGAGAACCTGCAATAAGTCTGGCATCAAGCATAGCCACTCTGAAAAAGAAGTCCTCCGTCGCATCAACCATACATTCATCCAGAGTGCGGACCGCATGTCCCACCTCAAGCCCTGTATCCCAGAGTGGATAGAGAATTGCCTCAACAAGACTGTTCAGTTCATCTTTTTGGGCAGGATCATAGAGGAGCATCAGGTCAATATCTGAAAACGGATAAAGCTCCTGTCGACCATAGCCACCAAGGGCAATCAGGGCAAAGCCTTCTCCTGCAGGAGCATTCTTCTCAAAACTTTCCGCCAGGTGGTGATCAATAAAGTCGGAATGTTTACGCACCAGGGCGTACCCGCTTATATCCTGCTGCCAATAGGCATCAAGAGCCTGTCGCCGGGCACGAAGGTCAGTAAAATCCTGCGGGTTTATAACTGTCTGTACCATTCCTGAAAAAACCTGCTCACCAGCTTGTTTATTTGGTCTGTCGCTCAGCACAATTTACGAAACAGTTATATGGCTTCCTTGCCTTTTTCTCCTGTTCTGACACGGACAACCTCTTCAACCGGCAGAACAAAAATCTTCCCATCTCCTATCTTGCCTGTATTGGCAGCCTGGCATATTGTTTCAATCACTTCATCCACCTGGTTTGCATCGACAATGATTTCCATTTTTGCCTTGGGTATGAAATCAACAATGTATTCAGCACCCCGGTAGATCTCTTTGTGACCCTTTTGGCGGCCATACCCCTTAACCTCTGAAACGGTCATTCCCTTGATGCCGATACCATTCAGGGCTTCTTTGACATCATCCAGCTTAAACGGCTTAATTATTGCTTCAATTTTTTTCATGACTCACTCCTTTTATAAGTATGTACATGCAAATATCTTATTAACTGTACGCAGTTTCACTGTGTTCACTTAAGTCAAGGCCGCTCACCTCAGAATCCAGTTCCAGCCTTAATCCCATTACCGCATCTACAGCCTTGAGCAAAACCCAGCTCAAGATAAATGCATAAGCACCAACTACCAGCACTCCAAATAACTGGGTGCCCAGAAAAGCAGGATTCCCGGCGAGCAACCCGTCAGCGCCACCTGGATTAATTGCCGTTGAGGCAAAAATGCCAAGACAAATGGTGCCCATTACACCGCCAAGACCATGAATGCCGACAACATCCAGACTGTCGTCATAGCCAAGACGCCCTTTCAGGGTAACCCCGTAATAACAGCCGGCCCCGGCAAGAAGTCCTATTACGATTGCAGCATTGGGCCCCACAAAACCTGCAGCAGGGGTTATGGTTGCCAGCCCGGCAATTGCACCTGAAGCAGCCCCAAGAGTTGTCGGTTTACCACGATGCAGCCACTCAACCAGGGTCCACATGGCCATTCCGGCCATTCCGCCAAGGTGGGTCGCAACAAGGGCGCTCGCGGCTATTCCATCAGCTGCCAGGGCGGAGCCGCCGTTAAATCCAAACCAGCCGAACCAAAGAAGACCCGTACCAAGCAGGGTCATGGGCAGATTATGCGGCATAAAACTATCCTTGCCATATCCCTTGCGGGGCCCAAGAATTATTGCTGCAGCCAGAGCAGCAGCACCGGATGTCAAATGAACAACCAGGCCACCGGCAAAATCAAGAACGCCCTTGCTGCCCAGCCAGCCATCTACACCCCATATCCAGTGACAAACCGGGTTATATACAAGAACCGTCCAGAACAAACTGAAAACAAGAAAAGGACCAAAACGCATTCTTTCTGCAAAGGCACCGGTGATCAATGCCGGAGTGATAATGGCAAACATGCATTGATAAATCATAAAGACATTCTGTGGGATAGTCGTTGCATAGTTTGCACTTGGCTCAGATGTTACACTGTTAAGAGCAAACCAGGAAAGATCTCCTATAAAGCCCCCGACATCCGGCCCAAACGACATGCTGTACCCGATATAAACCCATTCAAGGGAGATCACCGAGATCATGATAAAGCTTTGCAGAATTGTGCCCAGTATATTTTTGCTTCGCACCATGCCCCCGTAAAAAAGGGCTAACCCGGGTGTCATGAGCAGAACCAGTCCTGCTGCTGCTATAATAAAAGCCGTATCCCCTGTATCTATCACTTTGCTTCTCCCTTATATTGTTTAATTTTTTCTTCACTAATTATAACTAAACTGATATAGGGATAGCAAAATGAATGCCAGAACCGCTAAATACCTATAACCTCCTGTAATTTAAAAGTTTTCTTGCCATAAAGCTGCGAGTGGCGACGCAAAAACAATAACATTAATGTAAAAAATCATCAATTTTATTACAAAATTGTTTAACATTTTCGTACGAGCTTGCGCTTCTTTATCTTTATGCGCAATGCCGCTAAATGGTATACCCGGTCTCACTATGCTCTGCCAGGTCCAACCCCCGACCTCTGCTTCAGCATCCACGCACAAACCTACAATTGCATCTATAATCTTAAGAATAATAAAGGTAACGATCATGAAGTAAATTATGGCGGCAAAGGCACCATATGCCTCAACAGCAAAAAGCTTGGGTTTTCAGAAAAA
>JBDLJI010000131.1:0-6155 GCA_039714455.1 Thermodesulfobacteriota bacterium | reverse complement strand
GGATTGGCTATACAATCTGTCAAAACCAAGCTTACAGCCGTGTATGCCTTTGTAAATTACCTGGTCAAGTCCGACATCCTGCCACAAGAGATACTTGAAAGGAAAATAAGATTAAGACTGCCTGAGGCCTTGCCCCGTGCAATCGTCTTTGAAGATATAAAGATTCTGCTAGCTGTTGTGACAGAAGTCCGGGACCGGTCCATGATTTTGCTTCTGCTCAGAACCGGCATGCGGATCGGTGAACTGCTGAACCTTCAGGTTTCTGACATCAACCTTCGGGAGTTGAAGATCTACATTTACCTTGGAGAGAAGAACGCCCAGGGAAGGGTTGTGTATTTTTGCGATGATGCAAAAGAAGCCTTGCTGGCATGGTTGCAGATCCGTGCACCACAACAAAGGTATCTCTTTTATGGTCACAGAGGACGGCCACTGTCCTATTCCGGCGCCCGAAAGGTATTTCGGAAATATCTGGGAAAGGCGGAATTAGACTCAAAGGGTTATTCCCTGCACCAGTTGCGTCACACCTTTGCCAGCGAGTTATTAAATGCAGGGATGCGTCTTGAGGTTCTTCAGCAACTGCTGGGGCATTCAACTATTGAAATTACCCGCCACTACGCCAGACTGACGGACAGGACCAGGGAAAAAGAGTATTTCCGTGCTATGAAGCGGATTGAGGAGAGGGGCTGTGAATCTTACTAATAGTATTATCAACTACCGTCGTTATTTAAAACGCCGCAATCTTGCCCGCTATACGATTAGAAATTACTTGAACAACCTGGAGCTATTTCTAGCATGGCTCAAGGTTCCTTTGGAACAGGCTACCCATCAAGACGTCAGCGCCTATACAGAGTTCTTACTTGAAAGAAGAAAGCACCCAAAGACCATCAACTGTCAGTTGAGCACCATTAGAAGCTTCTATGATTTTCTGCATCATGAAGAGGGAGTTCCTGTTCAAAATCCAGCCAGGAAAGGTTGTTCACTGAGACTCCCCAAGCCGCTGCCGCGCTACCTTAAGGATGAAGAGGTGGAAAAATTATTTGCTCAAATAAAGAACCCGAGAGACAGGGCTATGTTTATGCTCATGTTACGTTGTGGACTACGGGTTGCGGAGGTTGCAGCATTGACCATTGACGCCATTGATCAGAATCGGAGAAAAATATTCGTGCAGAGTGGTAAAGGATGCAAGGATCGGGTTGTTTATCTCAGTAGTGATGCCATTCGAGCACTTACTGATTACCTGAAAGTACGTCCTGCCTCATCGTCCAGGCACGTTTTACTCGTAGGCAAAGGAAGCTACCGGGGCAAACCTATATCAGTGCGGGGAATCCAGAAGCGGATCGAGTATTACAGAAGCAAGATCGGCATAACAGCATCCTGTCATCACCTCCGCCACACCATGGCAACACAGATGCTCAATGCCGATGCTGATCTGGCCACTATCCAGGATTTACTCGGTCATAGCAAAATCACAACCACCCAACGATATTGTAAGGTCTCTAATATAAAAGTCGAAAGGGACTACAACAAGGCGATGGAACTGGTGATGCAGAAAAACAGCTTGTCAATAAACGTCAGAGGTCATTGACAAAGGGAAAAACAAATTGTATATTTAAATTATAACTACCTAATTTAAATGAGAAAAAATAGCTTTGTTACGTAAAGCTATATTAAATCATGACTTTTCAGGCCAGATAAAAAAGTTCTGATTCCTGTTGATATATTAACCTTTTGTTTCTTTAGGGAGAATTCTAAAGGGGCGTTACAACTCGAATTTTTCCAGCCGGTAGATGAGGACATGGCGGGGAATTTTTAAGAGTCTGGCTGCCTGGGAGCGGTTGCCATTGCTTTTTTGCATGGCTTTTATGATCAGTCCTTTTTCAAATTCTTCCAGGGATAGGCCGTCTGCAGGGATCTCAGGGATTTCAAGGGTGTCGCCATCCGGTGATTTTGACAGGTTTAAGTCTTCCTGTTCAATAATATCAGCCTTCCTCAAAATCAGGCATCGTTCAACCGAGTTCTGCAATTCGCGGATATTGCCCGGCCAGTCGTATTGTTTCAAAAGTTTCATTGCCTTGTCTGAAAAGCGTACCCCGCGTGGTGCGTCCAGTTTTTTCAGAAAATGTTTTGCCAAACCGGGGATATCCTCGCGCCGTTCCCGTAAAGGTGGCAGGTGCAATGGAATAACACCTAACCTGTAGTAGAGGTCTTCACGGAAGGCGCCTTCGGAGACTGCTTCCTGTAGGTCCTTGTTGGTGGCTGCGATGATCCGTACGTCAACCTTTTGCGTTTTGTCAGAACCGACCGGCTCAACTTCGCGTTCCTGGATGGTCCGTAGAAGCTTTGCCTGCATGTCCATTTTCAATTCGCCTATTTCGTCAAGGAAGAGTGTGCCGTGGGCAGCGGTCTGGAAACGGCCTTTGCGGTTTGCAACAGCGCCCGTGAAGGACCCCTTGACATGACCGAACAGTTCGCTTTCGATCAGGTTGTCCGGAATGGCTGTACAGTTCACCGCCACCATGGGGTTACCTTTGCGAGGACTATGCTGGTGAATGAGCCTGGCCATTACCTCCTTGCCGGTGCCTGATTCCCCGGTTATCAGGACTGTAGCTTCGCTGGAGGCTACCTTGAAAGCTGTCTCCAGCAGTTCTGCCATGGCAGAGTTTGCTGTTTCCATGCCTGAGGTGCCGGTCAGTCTGTCGACCTCATCAGTAAGCTGCTGCTTTTGTGAGCGCAGGGAACCGAGTTCAATGGCTTTACTGCAGGAGAGTCGTAACGTCTCACGATCAAAAGGTTTGGTAATAAAATTAAAAGCACCTTCATGCATGGCCTTGACTGCCATTTCAATGGAACCAAAGGCTGTTATAACAATGACCGGTGTTTCCGGAGATTCACGTTTAATGGCAGCAAGAACTTCCAGCCCATCCATGTCGCCCAGTTTAACATCGGTTATCACCAGGACAGGATTGCATTTGCTGAAAAGTTCTAAACCCTGGCGGCCGGAACCGGCTGTAATTAAATCAAAACCAGCCTCTGACAGGTTGTATTCGGTGACCCGGCGTAAACTTTCATCATCATCAATAAGAAGAATGGTATCTGCCATATGAACCTCTTTTATAAAAAAGGGATTTTTTATGTATAGTCCACTTATAAATTGCCTTCAATATTTTTGAAGTCACTTTCCGTTTGTCTTTTTACGTCGTTTTCAGAATTTCGTTTGGGCAGAAAAACGGTAAAGCATGCTCCCCCTGCCTCTGCATCAGACAGTGTGAGTGTGCCGCCATAGCTTTCAACGATTTTTTTGCTGATGGACAGGCCAAGGCCGGTGCCGCCTTCTTTGGTTGAGTAAAACGGATTGAAAATTTTATCCGCAAGTTCGGCCGGAATGCCGGAGCCATCATCTTTTACAGAAACTGTATAGCCGTCAGCATGTTTCATGGTCTCAATAGAGATCTCTCCTTTTGCAGGAGTTGCATCAATACTATTTAAAATAATGTTTAGGAAAACCTGGGATAATTTTTCACCGGCAATAAAAAACGTTTTCCCCACTTCCCATCCGGTTACAGTAAGCTTGACGTTTTTTTTCCGTAACTGACTGGCAAGCAGACTCGTGACCCGGTCAATCACCTGGGACAGGGGTTCTGTTTCTGTTTGTTCTTTTTTCTCGCCCTGCATGCCGCGACGGGAAAACTGTAACACTTCTTCAACCGCATTATTAAGTCGTTCAGTCTCCTTCAGCAGGATTTCCACAAATTCTTTCTTGGGATGATCTTCGGGAAATTCATCAAGCAGGATTTCAGCAGTTCCCTTAATAGAAGAGAGGGGATTTTTAATCTCATGGGCAAGGGATGCTGAGAGTTGGCCCAGAGCGGAGAGTTTTTGTGCAGCGCCCAACTGCTCTTCGACTTCAAGCAGGAGTTGGGTTTCGCGGTGCAGTTTGTCATAGGATTTCTCCAGTTTTTCTGACAATGCTTTGTAGCGATTTCGCAGGAGCGACTCCCTGCCCGCAATAATTCCTGTCACTGTGCCGGCAGCTATGTAAAGGATAATTTCCGTAAGCTCGCTCAGATAGGTTTCTGTTCCTTCACCCATATAGAGAAGAACATGGGGGATAAAGGCTATTGAAGACATAACGGCCAACAGGAGCCCGCCCCAGACCCCAAACCAGATTGCTCCAAGGACAATAGGGAAATAACTGAGCCGCCTGTACATGTCATGATAAAATATCATGTAACCGGGTGTGGTAAAGTGCAGCATACCTATGCCGATTACAATAAGGACAAGGATGGCAAAAAGAATTTTTCTCATAGGTTCGTTCGATAACAGTTCTGCAAATTTCAATATAAAAAACAGTCAATATGTAATGTAATGCTTCTAACGGAATGAAACCATTACTATTTAAGCTAATAAGGCATATTCTGTATCTAGGAGCCTGTCGGCATTCTCCGACAGGCACCTAGGCTGCAAGAAATTTTTATAAAATTATGAACGGGCATTAGTTAGCCCCAGAGTTTGACAAGCAGCAGACTTATGGCAGGGAAGTAAGTAATAATAATCAATGTAATCATAAGCAGGACAAGAAATGGCAGGGTGGCCCTGTAAAGTGTTACGACAGGTTTATCAAAACGGTAGCTGGCGAGAAAGAGATTCAGGCCAACCGGGGGAGTACAGTAACCGATCTGCAGATTGGTCAGAAATATGATGCCAAGGTGGATCAGGTCTACGCCATATGCCTCTGCAATGGGAATTATGAGAGGAACTACAAGAACCAGGGCCGAAAAAATATCAAGCATGGAGCCCACAATGAGAAGAAAAATATTCAGCAGTAACAGGAAGGTGTATTTACTTGAAATATACTGGCGGATGAGCTCGAAGAGACGCATGGGCACCTCTTGGTCAACCAGGTAATTTGTAGTTGCCATTGAGGCAGCGAGGACCACAAGGATCCCTCCGAATAACACCATGCTCTGAACCATGATCTTCGGCAATTTTGTGATGGGGATATCACGATATATGAGAACCTCTACGATCAGGACATACAGGGCGGTTACGGCCGCAGCTTCACCCGCTACAAAAAAACCTCCGTAAATACCCCCCAGGATAATGAAGGGCAGGGGGATTTCCCAGGCTGCCTTTTTCAAACCGGAAAGCATATCCCTGTATGTAGGTTTTGCAGCATCTATGAATTTGCGGTGTCGTCCTTTAACCATACTATATGAAACCAGGAGAATGAGCATGAGGAAGCCGGGGAGAATGCCGGCGAGAAAGAGCTGGTCCACCCGTGTTTCTGAAATAACTCCGTAGAGAATGAGTGGCAGGCTTGGAGGAAATAGGAGCCCGAGGCTTCCGGATGAGGTGATAAGCCCCAGAGAAAAACGCTCAGAATAATTATCCTTGATAAGAGCCGGGTAAAGAAGGCCGCCGATGGCAAATATGGTAACCCCCGATGCACCGGTAAAAGCTGTAAAAACAGCGCATACCATAAGTGATACAACAGCAAGGCCTCCCGGCATCCAGCCCAGGAGCACTTGTGAAAGTCGAAGCAATCTCTGCGGTGTGCCGCTTTCAGCCAGTAGCGTCCCGGCAAATATGAACAGCGGCAATGAGAGCAGCAGAGGCGTATCTGAAAGCCGGGACATTTCAATAATGACCACTGAAAGATCAATTTCAATACTGTAAAAAGAAAGGAGGGCCAGGGCCGATATGACGACGAACAGAGGTGTTCCGAGGATTGCCAGGAAAAAAATGAATACTTTACTGAGGCCCATTATTTATTTAGCCTCAGTCGGAAGTCGGCGGGTGTGAAAAGACAAAGCCCAGGTTATTGAAAGTCAGAATGAGAAAGCGCAGGGAAATAATGCCAAAAGCTATGGGAAAAACAAGATTCAGCCCCCAGGAAGGAATCTGCAGCAATCCCCTTCCGCCATAAGTGGCTTCATCGCGGACAAAATTGATTGCAGCATATGTGAGTGCGGAGCAGACAGCGGCAGAAAAAAAATTCAGCAAGGCTTGGAGCCATGGCGTGTAACGGTCCGGCAGCAGGTGCGAGAGAATATCAATGGAGATGTGCTTGCCTTTTTTGGTAGCAACGGCAGCACCGAATAGCCCTGCCCAGAGCACCATGTAACGCAATAGAGGGTCGGCCCAGGCAAAGCCGC
>JBDLJI010000130.1:0-6165 GCA_039714455.1 Thermodesulfobacteriota bacterium | reverse complement strand
AATGGCATTTTCAAGTTCCCTGACATTGCCGGGCCAGTCATAATCAACCAGCTTTTCCATGGCTTCCGGGCTGATCTTGGTTACGGGCTTGTTCATCTGGGAGGTGAATACATTAAAAAAATGCTGAGCCAGCATCGGAATATCGCTTCTCCGTTCTCTCAATGGCGGGATCTCAATGACAAACACATTCAACCGGTAGAAGAGGTCACTTCTGAACTCACCCAGCTCCATTGCGGCTTCCAGATCTTTGTTGGTGGCGGCAACTGTTCTGAAGTCTGCCTTGATCTCCTTGCTGCCCCCAAGGCGAAAAAACTTTTTATCCTCAAGAACCCGCAAAAGCTCCATTTGAATCTTGGGGCTGATGTTGCCTATCTCGTCAAGAAATATGGTGCCCCCGTCCGCCATTTCGAATTTCCCTTTCCTGGCATACTGAGCACCCGTGAAAGCCCCCTTTTCATGGCCGAACAGCTCACTTTCAAGGATGGACTCAGGCAGGGCTCCACAATTTATGGTGACGATCGGCGCATAACGCCGTTTGCTGTTTGCGTGGATGGCCCGGGCGACCAGTTCCTTGCCTGTGCCACTTTCACCCCGGATAAGCACCGTGGAATCGACATCAGCGACCGACCTGATATCCTCCATCATTTTTTTGATGCCGGAACTCTCACCGATGATTTCCTTGGAGATATAAACAACATCAATGGTTTTTTTGAGGCTGGCGGTTTCTTCCTTCAACTTTTTGCGCTCGATGACATTTCGCACCATGAGGGCAAGATAGTCAGGATCAAAGGGCTTTGACAGGTAATCATAGGCACCGGTCTGCATGGCTTCAACTGCTGATTCAACCGATGCAAAGGCAGTGATCATAATGATCGTGCTGTCCGGCTGGATCTCCTTGATCTTTTTCTGCAGTTCAAGGCCGCTCATACCGGGCATCTTCAAATCGAGAAAAAATATGTCCCACTGGCTTTCAGCAAGTTTTGCCAGGGCTTCCTTACCGCTGGACGCCGCGTCAACGGTATATCCTTCATCATCGAACCAGGCCGACAAAGAATGCCGTACTGAGAATTCATCATCAACGATGAGAATCCGCACATTTTTATTTGAGTTTTCTTGCGTCATAACGCAGGCTCCAATATTTTGTTAAATGTCTTGGGAGCTCGACTCCATAGAGCTTGATAGTTAGTGTAAAATATCTCTACACTGAGTGTAGAATTTTTCAACATTTTTCTCATCCATTTCATTAAAAAATTTGCTGAATTTTAGCCTCTACGTCATAGATTTCCGCCTTCACCCCTGACCAACAGACAGAAATTCCTTACAATTACAAATGATTAGAGTTTTCCCCTTCAGGAAGTCTCCTTAACTGGCACACTTGTTGCTTTTTATAGAAATGAATCAATAAACGATCGCCCCGATCTAAAATTAAAAAAAGAAACTCAAACATTTAATTTTGCTCGATAACCCAAAAAGGAGAAAGCAAAAATGCGCCCAAAAGGGAGATTTTTTATTGCAGGTATCATTATAGGCAGCTTGCTCGTTATATCAGTCCCATATCTTTTTGCAATGGACGGCCCTGAGTTTGTCGAGCTGGACGCCTTGGTCAGTATCTATGAACCTGTGGCTTTTAATCATACCATGCATGAGGAGGTGGCTTCCTGTGCAACCTGCCACCATCACACCACCGGCGAACCCGCCGAGGATGAAAAATGTTTGCGATGCCATCAAGAGAGCGGCGAGGCCGATGAGGTCGCGTGCGGAGGATGCCATCCTGAAAATCGCGGCAGGGCTGAAAAGGCGCGGCTTTTAATGGATGCAGACCTTTTTCACAATGACACCGCAGGATTAAAAAGGGCCTATCATTTGAAATGTTTGGAATGCCACACGGAAATGGACGCGCCAACCGGCTGCGAGGACTGTCATCTCAAAAAGGATGATGGCGACAATCTGGCAAGCGCGGGTAACTAGCTGCACAATCAGCTCATTGAGCTCAATATCATAAAAGGAAAATGGCATGAAAACAACAAGAAGAAAATTTCTGCAGTTCACCGGGACGGCAGCCGGCGCCAGCCTGCTACTGGGACCGAATAACGCTTTTGGTTCGATTGCGAAAAAGGACAACTCGCAACAGTATGCCATGCTGAACGACACCACCCGGTGTATCGGATGCCAGGCGTGTGAAGTGGCCTGTGCTGAACAAAGCGGTTTTCCATCATCAGACACAAAACCGGAAGCCGATAATCAAAGAAGTACCGGTACAGAAGCACTTTCGGTGGTTAATGCTCATGCTACAGATAAAGGGATCGTTTTCGCTAAAACACAGTGCATGCACTGTGACCAGCCGGCATGTGTTTCAGCCTGCCTGGTAAATGCCATGTACAAAACTGATGAGGGCCCGGTAATTTGGAAGGAGGATAAATGCATGGGGTGCCGTTACTGCATGGTGGCCTGCCCCTTTGATGTTCCAAAGTTTGAATATGGCAGCCTTAACCCGAAAATCAGAAAATGTGTCATGTGTTTTGAACGGCTTGGTGAAGGTCAGATTCCGGCATGTGCTGCAGCCTGCCCCCAGGAAGCAATCCTGTTCGGCAAAAGGGAAGAACTTCTCGATATTGCCAGAAAGCGAATCTCTGATAACCCAAGCGAGTATGTCCGCCATATTTATGGCGAACACGAGGTGGGCGGCACCAATATTCTCTACCTGTCAGGTGTCCCTTTCGATCAACTGGGCTTCAGAACCGACCTGGGTACCATTCCCTATCCGGAATATACAAAAACATTCCTGTATTCTGTCCCCCTGGCACTGCTGCTTGGACCTGCATTCATGTTGGGTCTGCGCCAGGCCACAAAAGGAAAAGACGACAAGGACTAGTGGAAACAATTCTTATTGAGGCTGTTGAACTAATTAAAGGAGAATAAAAAGTGAACACAACAGACACTTCAACACCTACGTATAGAAGGGTTGGGCAGGACCTGTGGAAATTTATCCTGAGCGAACTCAAACCCAAAGGCAAGCTGCTCACACCATTTAATATAATTTCAGCACCGATCATTCTTCTCGGTCTGGTCCTCATCGTCTTGCGTTTTACAATGGGACTGGGCGCCACAACAAACCTCAACCAGGAATTTCCCTGGGGGATCTGGATCGGTTTGGACGTTGTCACCGGTGTCGCCTTTGCAGCCGGCGCCTATATAGTGACGTTCATGGTATATGTCCTGCGCATGGAAAAATATCACTCCATAGTCAGGGCAACGGTCCTGAACGGCTTTCTAGCCTATATATTTTACGCCGGGGCTTTGGCCCTGGATGTCGGGCGGCCCTGGAAAATGATCAATCCCATCATTGGCAACAGCTTTGGCGTCAGTTCGGTTCTCTTTCTGGTTGCCTGGCATTTCCTGCTTTACATGATGGCGCAATTCATTGAATTTTCGCCCGCTGTCGCCGAATGGCTCGGCCTCAAAAAGCTGCGAAAAATACTGGGGACTCTGACTGTCGGAGCAGTGGTCTTCGGGATTTGCCTTTCCATGCTGCACCAATCAGGGCTGGGTGCACTGTTCCTGCTGGCACCGGCAAAACTCCATCCCCTGTGGTACACGGAGTACATCCCCGTGCTGTTTATCCTCTCCAGCGTCTTTGCAGGGATGTCGATCGTCATTATTGAAGGAACCATAAGCCATCGTGTTTTCCGCCACCTGATAAGCACTAAAAATCATGCCGAACACATGGATATCATGGTTGGTCTCAGTCGACTGGCAGCCGCGGCCCTCTTTGTATACTTCTTCATGAAAATCCTGGTGCTGGTCCACGGCATGCACTGGCATGAACTGCTGACACCCATGGGTCACCTCTATCTAATTGAGATGATAGGGTTTGTGGTTCTGCCGTTTCTGATCTTTGTAATAGGTGCAAAAAACCGGGACCGAAAGCTCTTGCTCAGCGGGGCTGTCATCACTGCTGTGGGTATAATATTCAACCGTCTCAATATTTCTGTTATTGCGTTCAAATGGTACGCACCCGCGCATTACGTGCCTTCATGGATTGAAATTGTCGTCACCCTGGCCGTTGTCTTTGGTGAAATCTGGGCTTTCCGCTGGGTAGCCAACAGAATGCCTGTGTTCTCGGAATCACCCCGGTGGGTGAAAACTCTGGACGAGGACACCGAACAAACTGTACCGGCGGGCGCAGTGCCTGTAAAGGTTAAGAAATAATAGGAAAGTTCATAGATTCGACACAACATATTGAGGAGGAACCGCAATGGGTAACTTAGCCATGTATGCAACAAAAGGATTTGAGTATCTGCTGATCCTTGGGTTTTTAGCTTTATTCACCGCCTTTTATCTCTACTTCACCTCTGAAAGGTTTGAGAAGGTCACTGCTGTCATCAGCTCAACCATTGATCACCTGGTGGACTGGTTTCGAGTCCCGGACAACTTTCTGTTTCACCAGGGACACGCATGGGTCCGTATTGAAGAATCGGAACCCGGAATTGTGAAGGTGGGTATGGATGACTTTGCCCAGAAAATGGCAGGCCCGATGGGGATCAGGAACAACCCCACAGTTGGCTCTGTCATCAGACAGGGGGAAAAAGGCTGGAGCCTGCAGGACGGAGAGAAATCTGTTGACATGCTGTCTCCGGTCAGCGGTGAAGTCACTGAGATTAATACAGCCCTGCTGGCTGAAATGGAAAAAGATTCCCACAAAACCGGAGCAATGGAAAACGATCCCTATGACAAAGGGTGGATACTCAAGGTAAAACCCGAAAATTTTGATCGGGAACGTAAAGGACTGCTGAGCGGCACTCTGGCCAGAAAATGGATGGAAGGGGAGGTTGAGCAGTTGCGCAGCAAAATGAGCCAGGAGCTCGGAGCTATTATGCAGGATGGTGGTGTGCCGGTGGCCGGAATGGCAAAAAATATCGATGGGGAGGAATGGGATCTGCTCCTGAAGGAATTTTTTCTGACGTGACAGCACGTTGCCGGCCTCCTCGCCGAGTTTAGAGTGAAGCAAGCATTAGTTTTTTGCCGTATGGGGGTGTGTGGCAATGCAAGACAACAATCTTGCAAAACATAAAAACGGAGGCCCCTGATAATGATAAATATAAACAAAAATCCATCAGCAAGAATACAGGAACGGCGGAATAAATGCAGAAAGGTCGTTCCTGATGGAGAAAAGGAATGTGTGTGGGCTGAAGCCGGAGTCGTGCCATATAAATTATGCAATTCCCATTTTGATTGCACGAACTGCTCTTTCGATATTGTCATGCGCGGGGGCAACGAGTTGATTCCCAGGAGAATAAGCAGCAAGGGTGGAGAATTATGTACCCACCGCTTTTACTCCCATTACCACACTTGGGCCCAGGTAGAGGAAAAAGGTTATGTGAGGATCGGTATTGATGATTTCGGCCAGAATATTCTTGGGCCCATCGAAGAGATATGCCTGCCTTTACGGGATGAGAAAATCGGCAAGAAAAGCATACGCATAAAGGCACGGGGCTCTATTATTCCATTGATTCCACCTGTTGACGGCTATGTTGTTGAAGTTAATGAAGACCTCGGCCAACAGCCGGAATTGGCCAATATTTGTCCTTACGAAGAGGGATGGCTGGTGCTTATACGTCCAACCAGGCTGGTAAAAAACCTCAATACGCTGTTTTACGGCACCGCTACCATTCCATGGTTTGATGTCGAGATGCACAGGTTAGTCGCGCTGGTCAGTTCAGAACTCAACCGTGGTGCAGACGACTTAGGTATGACGCTGCCGGATGGCGGCCTGCCTGATTTTGATATTCTGGACAAGCTGCCCCGGGCAATAACTAAAAGAGTACTGGAGCAATGCTTTCTCTATCAGCATACAGATGACAAGTTCAAAGACTAACCGAACCTCATCAACAAATGGCTTAGCCCGCATTTCTCACGAACACTTCAGCATCCAAACACTTTGTCTATCCGGCGTCTCGACTTGTGAGAAACCCGGGTTAGCCCTGAAGTGATGAAAAATTCAACACACTGCTTAATTACTCAACAGCAAGAAATGAATACATACTCTGATCAATGGTTGGCCGACATGAAAAATAATAAAATTTGTCCTTTAATTTCAACATATTATATACTATTTTGCAACAATTAACTCCTGTCACAAAGTCTGGCATATATATTGTATTAAAT
>JBDLJI010000129.1:0-6201 GCA_039714455.1 Thermodesulfobacteriota bacterium | reverse complement strand
CCTCCCTGCTAACAATTTCCCTAGTATTCCAGACCAGTCTGGGGTCATGAATTATTTTCTGCGGCTCACTTCTCCCGCGCAACATAGCCTGGGCAAGCAAACCCACCAGGTAATATCCTTCTACAAAAGCACCCCTTTCATCGAACAGGAAACAGCGGTCAAAGTCACCGTCCCAGGCAATACCGATATCAGCTTTCTCCTGTATGACTACCCTTGCTGTATTTTCCCTGTTGCCTGGCAGCAAAGGATTGGGGACACCATGCGGAAAACTGCCGTCCGGTTCATGCTGCAACTTAATTAATGTTATAGGCAATTTTTTTTCAAGGAGATCAATTACCGGGCCCGCACATCCGTTCCCAGCATTGACGACAGCCCTGATCGGTTGCAAGGAGTCCAAATCTATATAGCTGAGAATGTGTTCTACATATCGGCTGCGTATATTTGCCTGGTTGTTAATGGACCCCGAAGCGGTTCCCTTTATAAAGGAACCATCCAGCACCATTTTTTGTATTTCCACCAACCCGGTATCACTGCTTATGGGCCTGGCCTCCCTGCGCACAAACTTCATGCCGTTATATTCTGCAGGATTGTGGCTTGCGGTCACCATTATACCCCCATCTGCATCAAGGGCCCCCGTTGCATAATAAACTTCCTCGGTGCCGCAGAGTCCGATGTCGAGCACCTCAACTCCACAGGTTGTCAATCCCTGGGACAGGGCAGATACCAAATCTTTGCTGGAAAGACGGATATCGTAGCCGACTACAACACGACCTCCATTTAAAAAAGTGGCAAAAGCCTGTCCGATTTTAAATGCCAGGTCCTCATTTAATTCGTCAGGAACCCGGCCCCGGATATCATAGGCCTTAAAACAACTGAGTCTGCTCTTTTGATTATTCTGCATATTCCGCTGTAATTTTGAATATAATTTATTATTTTATCCTGAAAAAAATGGACGCCTGTTTGATTTTTTTTACCGCAATCGATTATGGATGGCAACAATTATCGTATGAGGTGCTGCTCAAGCTTCAACTTGACTTCAAATTATAGAGAGGGTAAGTACATTGAACAAACATTCAGGAACACGCCCGGAGAACTACCTGAACAAAGGCTTCCCCGGAGTTTAAATTGATTGAAAACGTTATTTTAAATACTATAAACCAAGCAAAGCTTGGTATAATAAATGGGCGCTATGGACAATTCTGACACATCACCTAAAATGAACGGCTTACTTGTCGGGGGGTCAGGCCTCATCGGCGGTTATCTGCTGCATTATTTTAAAACCAAGACGCCTGAAATTGATGTCAGATCCCCTAACAGCAAAAAACTCAGTCTACGCCAACTTGATGACATCGTCAGTTACTTTAAGAGAAATAAACCGGATTTTGTTATTAATTGTGCTATCACGACAATTAAAAGCGATGCCTTACTGTCATACGAAGTCAACTACCTGGGAAGCATAAACCTTGCACGCGCAGCACTTGCCCTGAATATCCCTTATATTCACATCAGTTCAGCCGCCACTTTGCCGCCAGGCGAGAATCTGACAGAAGAAGACCATCTGGACCTGGACTCTTCCCTTTCAAATTATGCCAAGTCCAAACTGATGACTGAGATGACCTTACGGCAGATGCATGAAAAGCATGGCCTGCGATATACCCTCATCCGCCTGGGTATTGTTTATGGTGCGCACGATCATAAAATACAGGGTATCAACCGGCTTTTGTTTAATATAGTTGACAGGGCCATGCCATTCATGCTGACTAAAAAAAGGGGTGTGCTTCACTCTTACTCCAATGCAAGCAAGGTCCCCTATTTTATTCACCACGTTTTAAAAAACACCGAGGAGTTTTCAGGGCAGCATTATCACTTTGTTGATCCGCTACCAGTTGATCTTGCCCAACTTATTCTGACCATTAAATCTTATATGAATCTTAAGACCCCGAGAGAAATATATATTCCATACCGTTTGGCTAAAAGCGGGAATAATTTCATGAGTGGGGTTATTAAGCTTTTTAACCGTATAGGATATAAGGCCCATATGCCGGCTGAAATGATCTTTCTGGAAAACTTTTACAAGACGCAGACGCTTTCCTGTCAAAAGCTGAAGAATTCAAGCTTTGTGGATCCGAATCCCGAGGCAACAGTATTTACTGAGCTTCCTTCTCTGATTAAGTACTATATTTCACGCTGGGAGCATCTTAACCTTTTTTCCTCTTTCAGCAGCAAAAAATTCAGCTCGACACATGAAAGCAGGAAAAAGATTGACCCGTCTGAGCAACTGGCGGAAATATTCATGAATACTCCCCATGAATTGCTTGATGCCATCCAGAAAGAAGGTATCACACCAATGAAAGAGATTCAGTAACCCCCTTGTCCTAATGAAGTTATACCGCTTTCTCAGAGCTCTGCTGGCTGTCCCATTTGCCTTGCTTCTTACCCTGTTTATCAGCATTGTGACACTTTTCTGGACTTTAATCTTACGCAGGGATGCCGCTTCAGTTCAAGGCTTGGCAGCCTGGTGGGCCAGGTCTATCTGTGCTGCCAGTGGCGTTGTTGTTTCAGTAACCGGCACGGAAAAGCTTGATGCAGAGAAACCATATATTTTTGCAGCAAACCACCAGAGTCAGTTTGACATTCTTGCCCTGCAGGGATTTTTGGGAATCGATTTCCGCTGGCTGGCCAAAAAAGAACTTTTTAAAGTCCCCATCTGGGGACCTGCCATGCGCAAGGCGGGATATATTCCAGTTGACCGATCACGAGGCAGGCAGGCCTTAAAAAGCCTTGGCGAGGCTGCACAGAAAATAGCTGCAGGAACTTCAGTTATCATCTTTCCTGAGGGCACAAGAACAAGAGACGGCATAATGCAGGATTTCAAAGCAGGTGCCATGGTGCTGGCAATTAAATCCGGTGTGGATATTATACCGGTGGCCATTAAAGGGACATATGAAATTTTGCCCAAGGGTAAGCTTTTGATAAACCCTGGGAATGTCACTATTCGCGTGGGTAATCCTATTGCAACAAAGAACCGCACCTCAAAAGACAAGCATGCCCTGGCTAAAATTCTGCAGGAAGAAGTGACAGGACTTTTAGATACCATGACTTCCCATGCAGTAAAGTGATGGCAGTTGACTATTCTGACTGTATACGCTAAAGCTAACCAGTTTAATAAAGGCGCAAGCCCTTGCAAATCATTACAGATTAGCTTTATGTAGCATTCATTTTTGCGTAATGCAGAAATAAGTTCCTGGTAACGGATAAAAACGATATAGAAGGCCCCAAAAAATGAAATTACTGTTTGCAAAGCAACTATGGAAAACAAAACCTCTTAATCCTTTTCTGCCAAATAACAAATGTGTTTCCGTAGTTGCCTGTACTCTTATTCTTCTCTGGGCCGGCATACTGTTTTTCGCTACGACCGTTCCATCTATGGCAGCAGAAGAATCAAACACCCTAATCCTGCCTCTGAAAATAAACACCCCGGACGACAAGGAAAGTTTGACTGAAACGATAGACGGTGCAATGGAAAAAGCTCTTGAGGCCAGCCTTGCCCGTAAAAAAGCATTCAACGTGCTGCCAAGAACTGAGGCTGAAAACATTTTTGACTATGGTGTTGCCTGGCCTCCCAGCTTTGAGACACTGCGGGAATTCGGCTCAAAGGCCACTCCTGATATTAACTATGTTGCAGCAGGATCTCTTACTAAACTTGGGAATAGCATCAGTATTGATATAAAAGTTTTTGATCTGCTCGACCCTTCCTCGCCGACATTCTATTACCTTGAAGGCCAGGAGTTGAAAAATATCGATCAATCAATGGAAAAAATTACCTATAAAATTCTCTCCTATACCGGTCGTTCTTTTCTGATCGCCAGCATTGCTCCTGAAGGCAACAAAAGAATTGACAGTGGGGCTATTTTAAGGAGTATTTCCAGTCGTTCAGGCGATTTTTATGACCCGGAACAACTGCGCAACGATTTAAAAAATGTTTTTAAAATGGGCTATTTTGACGATGTCCGAATCAATGTGGAAGATACCGAAAAGGGCAAAAAGATAGTCTTTGAAGTAAAAGAAAAGCCGGTTATCACGCTGGTTGCTCTCAGCGGCCAGGATGAGCTCAAAGAGGATGACATCAGAGAAGTTATATCGGTAATGCCCAACACCATCCTCAATCCCAGCAAACTCCGCGAGGCGGTTGAAAATATCCAATCCCTTTACAAATCCAAGGGATTCTACAATACCGAGGTAACCACCGAGCTGACCTACCCCAAGCCCGAAAAGGTAACCGTTCGCTTTGTCATCGAAGAGGGTAAAAAAGTCTATATTAAAGAAATACGATTTGCAGGTAACGAATCTTTCAAGGACAGCAAACTTGAAAAGGTCATGGGAACCAAGGAAAAAGGATTATTGTCATGGTTTACCGACTCAGGAGTGCTGAAACGTGAACTCCTTGAGCAGGATGCTGCCAGAATTACCGGATTTTATCATCACCATGGCTATATTCAGGCAATGGTGGGGAAGCCGGAAGTCACCCAGGAAGGCAAATGGCTCTATATCACCATTGAAATATCTGAAGGCAATCGCTACAGGGTGGGTAACATCGATTTTTCCGGTGACCTCATTGGAGGAAAAGAAGAATTGCTCTCTCTGCTTAAAATCTCGAAAGAAGAATACTTGAGCCGCAACATTCTCCGTCAGGATATCCTCAACATAAATGATTACTATGCAGAAAATGGCTACGCATTTGCTGAAGCCACCCCAACTGTCAACACTGACAAAGAAAAAAAGCTGGTTGATATAAATATTCATATAAACAAGGGGGACCTGGTCTATATCAACAGAATAACGATCAAGGGTAATACCAGGACCAGGGACAAAGTGATCCGCCGGGAGCTTTTAGTCTGGGAGCAAGGAATATTTGATTCCAAGGCCTTGCGGACAAGCCACCAACGACTGCAGAGGCTTGATTTTTTCGAAGATGTCAGCATTACCCCTGAGCCCACCGCTGATAAAACCAAAATGGACTTGATCGTTGATGTCAAAGAGAAACCCACAGGGGCATTCAGCGTGGGTGCCGGCTACAGTTCGGTTGACAGTCTGATGTTCATGGCTGAAATCAGCCAGAACAACTTTATGGGCCGCGGGCAGCGCTTGGCATTGCAGGGCAATATCAGCGGCACATCCGCCAGGTACAACCTCGGTTTTACAGAGCCCCATTTTTATGATACCCAACTCCTGGTGGGGATTGACCTTTATAACTGGGAGCGTGAATATGATACCTACACCCGGGACTCCACAGGGTTCGGCCTGCGATTCGGCTATCCGATCTGGGGGCAATGGAATATGTCCACCTCCTATGGCTTTGATGACACTTCACTTGTCGATGTGGACCTGGCAAATGCAGACCCATCCATTATCGAATCTCTGGATATTAACACCACCAGCTTTGTGACCCTGGGTTTTTCAAGAGACACACGGAACAGTTTATTTGTTACCACCAAAGGTTCACTGAACACCATCCGTACTGAGTATGCCGGTGGTTTTCTTGGGGGGGACAGCCAGTATACCAAGGTGGAGGGCTCTACCAGCTGGTACTTCCCGGGCTTTTTCTTCGATGAAACCGCCTTCCACTTTAAAATTGCTGCAGGGCAGGCCTGGGAGAATGAGGACGACAAGCTTCCTGATTATGAAAAATTCTATCTCGGTGGCATCAGTAATCTTCGCGGTTTTCCATCCAGGTCAATCGGGGTAAAAACACAGGATCCTGATACAGGCATAATATATATAACCGGCGGTCAGATCATGTGGTACACCAACGTGGAGTATCTTTTCCCAATTGTTAAAAAGGGTGGCTTGCGAGGGGTTTTCTTCTACGACGCAGGTAATGTGTATGATAACAGGTGGGATGCTAATGACATCAAGCAGGATGTTGGTGCAGGTATTCGCTGGTTGTCACCCATGGGACCGATGCGCCTTGAATGGGCATACGTCATAAACCCTTTGCCCGGTGAAGACTCCAGTAACTGGGAATTCAGCATGGGCGGAGGCTTTTAATTTAATCCCCGATTTTAATCGCTAGGAGCCTGTCGGAGAATTATAATCGTAACGAAAAAGTGAGAAATCGAGAACAAATTTTCGGGAATTTGATGCGAATAGCAGCGCTATTTAAAGAAAATTCGCGGAAATTTGGGCCGATCTTCTCGATTT
>JBDLJI010000128.1:0-6219 GCA_039714455.1 Thermodesulfobacteriota bacterium | reverse complement strand
CTGTCGATCTTTCGCACTGCATGAACATCTGATTCCGGGATACCTACAATCACCTTGAGTCGTTCTATATCAAGCACCGTGGCTACAGGATCTCCGACGGCAAGATAAAGGCCTTTTTTGGCAGGGAGTTCATTCACAATCCCTGCAATAGAAGATTTAATAAAACACCGTTTCAATTGCAATTCGGCAGTGGCCAGATCAGCCTCAAGTGACTCCACCTCTGCCTTGACAGAATCATATCTCGATTGGGCGATAAACTCCTGCTCATGCAGGCCGGATAACCGCTTTAAATTTGTGAGGGCCAGATTATATGCTGCCTTAATGGAATTTCTTCTATTCTCGTAATCACCTGTGTCAAGCCGGGCAATTAAATCACCCTGTTTTACGTGACTGCCTTCTTCTACCAGAACCTCTTCGACCAGCCCTCGCACTTCAGCAAGTATGCCCAGATTTTCCCACGGCTCGACCATTCCCGGCAGGTTCATCCTGTCCCGCATTATACCTGGCACTAACTCCTGCTCAACCACATTGACCGGCGGTCTTTCCTGAATGACTGCATTGCTTTTTTCTTCCAGAAGTCGGCTCTGTTCATTTTTGACCTTGGCCCCCAGGCCCACAGCGATCAATATTAAAACCAGAAGCACAAGCATAGGCAGAAATCTACTCAAAGTTTTTTTGCCTTTCTGTAGAATATTTTTTTCTTGCATTTCCTATTCCGCCTGGGAGAAATTAATAATACGAGCAGTTGCGGACTGTAACTGTTTCTTATAGCAAAACAATATCGCAGTGCAATCCGCCAGTGACAAAAAACACAATTGTTAATTCTAACAAGTTTTGCGAAGAAAAACAATTTGTTAGATATTATTTCCTGATGGGGGCTGCTGCTTGCCGGTTATGAGACGGACAACTGATTCAGCATAAAAACAAAACAGCATTCCGGCGACACTGGCACCTGTGGTAAGCCAAAAAAGAAACAGATGCAGAGTTATTCTCTCGTACAAGAACAGATCAAGCACGAAGAGAATCAGACCAAGATGTATCAATGATGACCCCAGGCGGACCCAGAAGCCCTTTTTATGAAAATGGAGATTCTTACTTCCGCCCAGGACCAGAATCAGGACAATCAGCTGTAAAATAAGGGAGGATCCGAGTATTAAAAACAAGCTTGCCTTAACTCCTGCAATAAATCCTGTCAAAACAGCGCAAAAAACGAGAAGTACTGTGACCCGGTTCAACCAGGCAGTCGGCAACAGACGCTTGGGCACACAGATGCCGAGCAATAATATGAGGCAGATGACAAAGGGGGCAACAACGGTATTCATCCGGTTCATATAGGACATTTTTACAGCCGGAGCCATTTGATGGATCTGGGCAAATTTAAAATAGAACATGCCATAAATGCTGATCAGGCAAATAGCAAACAACACTACCGTAGTGGCAAGAATCAAGTAAAAATCATATGAACTTTTAAATTTCATCATGTTTTTTATCACGTCATTTTTTTCTGCAAACATCCTCTCATAATACTGACCGTTTTTTAACTCTAACTTCTACTGAAACGTATGCTCTCCCGGAAAATAAAAAGATGTCAGAAATGTAAATATCATTGCCACGAAGCATATAATTCCAAGAATTGAAGTAAAATACCACATTGACTTTTTGTTGGCATATAACCTTGTATGCAGGTAAGTAGAAAAAACAGCCCACATCATCAAAGAACTGCAAATCTTAGGATCCCACCACCAGTTTGGACCCCATGCCTTCAGGGCCCAGGGATAACCCAGAAGCATGCCGAGAGTAAGCATAAAAAAACCAAGTTTCGCATAGCCGTAGCCGATCTTTTCAATCAGCAGATCTCTTTTAAAGAGCATAAATACAGATGCAATAAATGTGATGGTTATGGAGCCGTATGAAATAAATAGAAGCGGTGGATGGAACCACATATACTCAGCGTTATAATAGAAAATCATTTTGGGATAGAGCCGCATGAAATATCCTGCCTTATACATAATTGATTGCCCGGTTGCATACCATGGGCCAATCTCATTAAAAAACTGTGGCAGCGGCTTGCTGAAAGGGTTTGCCAGGAAGTAAAGAATAGCGATCTGGGCAACGAGAAAAAGGTGAAGAAATGCCCGGAATCGATGGCTCTGCAAACGCAGGTGAACAAGCAGTGCCATTATTGCATAACACATGAACCAAAAGTAGTATTTTTCGTTCTCTATCCAAAGTGGTATCTTGTAGCGTGGAGGATTTGCCGGGTCATAAAGCGGCATACCATAGGCACTGCTTCTATTCATGTTCTCAAGCTGACTGTTTAACCAACCCATGAGATTTTCCGGAACTTCAAGAGGCAAATTCAAATATATCTGCCAGTGAAACCAGCATATCCACAAAAATCCGCCAATAAACAGAAGGGTAATTGCTATAATCGTCCCCGTTGTAAAATTTTGCCAGACAGGCCTGCGGCTAAAAAGATTTACGACAGCTGAAAGAGCCACAACAACTGATATAATCAGCAGAAGAGCCAGAAATACATTTCCGCCCTTTGAAAAGGTTGCAACAGGGATTAAAGATTGCAGTTCAATTTGCATATAAAATTTATGTTCAGCAGATTAATTGAAATTTATGTGATTATTGTAATATTAACTCGAAATTAAATGTTTGTAAAAACAACTCGCTAATCTATATTGAGTTCAGATAATTTCAAATACTTTAATCTATTAAAACCTATTTATCTATTTTTCCTCCCAGGGCTTCGGGCTTGTTTATGATTTTATTTTTCTACTCGGAGTCGGTTTTATAGTCTATGGTATTGTGGCGCAGATCGTGAATATGCTTATATTTTTTAAAACAAGAAAAAATACGCAATAATAAGTGAATTATTTATTCATAAATTATTTAGAGTCTGGAGGAAAACATGAAAAAAAATATTGGCAACTCTGACAAAATCTTTCGATTTGCAATTGGATTGGCTATTATCATTACAGGGATTGTGGCACAAAGCTGGTGGGGTCTCATAGGCATTATTCCCATTGCAACTGCTTCAATGGGACACTGTCCTGTTTATCTTCCCTTTGGGATTAATACCTGTAAGTTTGATAAAAAAACAATTTCCGGTCCGGTCCATAAAAACGGGTGAATCGCAAGATATAAGACAAAATGCTAAATGATCCTACGATGAGCTATCCATATTGGCTAGAGTATTTGCAATCTCTGCCAGTATGGATTCAAGTTTCGTAAAATGGATCAGCAATCTTCCATAGTTTTGTAAAGCGGCCTGTGCTTTCCGACCCATTGTAACAGCGGCTCTCGTATTGCCATTCTCAGCATGAATTTTCATGCCGGCTGCCCGTATAAGTCCCTGTAAAGCCTTGCGTTCATCCCCTTCAGCACTGTTCCAGATATTCTCCAGCAATTCATGCATTTCAAAATAAAGTTCTTGCTCCCAGAGGATTTCTGCCTGTTGCAGTTTATCATCTATTCGCCCCTGCTCAATGGCAACAAAAACTTCATCATATTTGCCTAATCTTGTCTCTATGTACATTTGATAGACTTGCTCCAAGTCCTGCTTCAGATACTCGGCAGCTCTTTTTTTAAATAATGACACATCTCTCTCTGCAAGAGCTCCAATGAATGATTTTGACAGCCCATTACGGATATCTCTAGCCAGACGGTTATTAAAGGGGTCAAATTTTTTCAAGTTCACTTTGCAACCCTACGAACCATCAACTATTCTCAATATTTGGTCATAGGGAATAATGCCCTCCCTGATCAACTTCAGTTGATTCCCATCAAGACCGACAATGGTCGACCCCAATACTCCAGGTGCTTTACCACCATCAAAAACCATATCAATTTGGTTGCCGAACTGGGCCTTTACCTTATAGGCATCGGTTGCAGCATCATGCCCTGATATATTTGCACTGGTAGCGGTTATAGGTCTTCCAAAAGCACGCAGGAGCTGCCGGGCAAATGGATGAGACGACTGCCGCACTCCTACTGTAGAGGTGCCGGCAGTTAACAAAGTGGGAAGATTTATTTTTGCTTGAAAAATAAGGGTAAGCGGTCCCGGCCAGAACTTTTCCATAAGCTGTGAATATACAATTGGAACTTCGTGCACAAGGGAAGTCAGTGATTCCCTGTTATCAACCAGAGTCAGGATCGGTTTAGCGATGTCCCTTTGCTTCAAGGTAAACAGGTGGTTCAACGCCAAAGGGTTCAACGGATCAACCGCCAGGCCGTAATAAGTCTCTGTTGGAAAGGCGACTACGCCTCCATTGTTTAAAACAGCGACAGCCCTGTTCAGGTCTGTCATTGAACAGGGCTGAAAACCAACAGTATGTTTACCATGTTGGTCTTTATTCATTAAATTAGCGGGTCTGCAGCTTCTTATTTTTAGCTTCTACCTGTTTGGCCATTTCCTTTTTAAAAGCGTCTAACTTTGCAGCTATCTTTTTGTCATTGAGAGCCAGAATTCTGGCAGTCAGCACTCCTGCATTCTTGGCTCCGGCCTTACCGATACCCATGGTAGCCACCGGCACACCCGGTGGCATTTGAACTGTGGAAAGTAAGGCATCCAGACCGTTTAATGATGAGGCATCTATGGGCACACCGATAATGGGAATATTAGTATGGGCGGCCAGGACTCCAGCCAGGTGGGCTGCCATCCCTGCGCCTGCAATAATAACCTGTAAACCCCTTGTTTTTGCAGTCCGGGCATAATTACCGGCAGCCTCAGGGGTACGATGTGCAGAAGAAACTATTATTTCATGGGGGATATTCATTGAATGCAGAAAGTCCGCTGCTGCCTGCATGACAGGCAAATCAGAGTCACTGCCCATGACTATACCGACCCGGGCCTTGCCTAAAACTGCCTTGACTGTTTTTTTTGTGTGTCTTGCTGCCTTGGCGCCTATATCCTTCCGGGAAAAACAGCCCGGCCATTTAATCATGCTAACAGTTTTATAGGCATTGCTGATGGCTTCATCAAGATCATTTCCAATGGCTGTTATTCCTAATACCCTGCCACCCGCAGTAACCGTCTTCCCTTTATTCAGCGCTGTCCCGGCATGAAAAACAACTACAGACTCCTGCTTAGCTGCCTTATTGAGGCCTGTAATAACTTTTCCCTTCTCATATGACCCCGGATAGCCCCCCGACGACATTACAACACACACGGTGGGTCTCGGATCTATATCCATGGTTATTTTATTGAGACGGCCGTCTAAAACTGCCTCAATTATATCAACAAGGTCGGTCTTCAATCGCATAAGAAGAGGTTGGGCCTCCGGGTCGCCAAAGCGGCAGTTGAATTCGACAACCCTGGCCTTACCGTCCTTTATCATCAGGCCTGCATACAGAACGCCTTTATAATGACGCCCCTCTTTTGCCATCCCTTTTACTGTCGGCAGCATAATTTTATTCATGACCTGCTTTTCCAGTGCAGGTGTAACTACCGGTGCCGGAGAATAAGCCCCCATACCGCCGGTATTTGGCCCCCTGTCATCATCAAATATTGGCTTATGATCCTGGGAAGTAGGCAAGGGCAGGACCGTTTTGCCGTCGGTAAATGCGAGGAAAGAAGCCTCTTCTCCTGTCATAAAATCCTCAACGACCACCCTGTTGCCGGCCGCACCGAATGCCTTATCCTTCATGATCACATCAATGGCGTCAACGGCCTCTTTCACTGTTTGTGCAACAATCACGCCTTTACCAGCTGCCAGTCCATCAGCTTTAATAACCACCGGGGCTCCGATACGCTCGACATGTTCAATCGCCCTTTCACGTTTACGAAAAACGGCAAAACCGGCAGTCGGAATATTATAATCCTGCATAAACTTTTTGGTAAAAACTTTACTGCCCTCAAGTATTGCCGCCTTTTTTGACGGCCCGAATATCCGCAAACCCTTTTTTTCAAAAGCATCGACAACCCCCAGGGTTAATGAGACTTCAGGCCCTACGAGGGTAAGATCGATTTTTTGTTTTAGAGCAAATTCAAGCAGACCTTTTACGTCTTCTGAACTGACAGGAACACAATCAGCCAACTTACTAATCCCTGCATTTCCGGGGGCGCAGTAAATTTTCGATAAACGCGGACTCTGATTGAGCTTCCAAACTAAGGAATGTTCCCTGCCGCCGGAACCGATAACCAATACTTTCATAGGGCAAATCTCCTTTCAAATCTTTTAATTCCAAAAATACCTAGCCCGGGTTTCT
>JBDLJI010000127.1:0-6264 GCA_039714455.1 Thermodesulfobacteriota bacterium | reverse complement strand
TATTGCCGTCGGTCTTTTTCTCGGTCTTATCGCAGTAATGATGACTGAGTCCATCGGTGTAAAATGGTTTGGTATTACTGCCTGGGGCCGCTGGCCCTTGACAATGCATTCAGCCTTTTGGGGTATTTTATTTAACGCTGGGGCAGCCATTATTATCTCTGCAATGACGCAGGGCGGCGATAACAAGGAACACAAGCAGAAGTTCCATGACTTCCTGGCTGAAACTTCTTCTGTACCTGCCTCCAAGCAGGGCCTGAAGCCTATGGCCTGGATTGTCACCATCGTTTGGTTCATCTTTGCAATCGGACCGGGCGCTGTTATCGGTAACACAATCTTCGGTAACCCCAATGATGCTACAACCTGGATGTTCGGCATGCCTTCTATCTGGGTATGGCAGATCGTCTGGTGGTTCCTTGGTGTCTGCATGATGTGGCTGTTGGCATATCATATGGAAATGTCAACCATGCCTGAAAAAGACATCGTCGCTCTTGTTGAGGATATCGGTGATGTTTCTAAAGCAAGGCTTGATACAGATAAGCCGTAATCGTTAACCCATAACTACTAAGGGACTCCATGACAACGGGCTTTTGCCCATCGTCCGGAGTCCCTTTTTTGTGAATGACATGCTGACATCCTGGTATGGAGTTACCTCCTTTATCTTTGCAATTGTTTTGTTTTTTCCGGTGCGGAAACTGCTAATGGCAATCAACATCAACCGGATTCAGGCAAAGAACAAGCGGGCAGTGACAGAGGAAGAAGTGCAGGCACTGAGAAAAAAGGTAAATGTAGTTGCTGCCATTATTTCAGTGTCCTTTGCTTTTTTATACAACAAATACATGATGGTGAAATTTTTTAAGCCATAGCGGCAACTATATGGGAAAGAAAATAAAATTTGATACAAAGGCCATTCCGTATATCATAGGATTTTTAGTATTCTTGGGATTTATTATTTATTGGCGTGCCGGAACCGAACAAGTTCCGGGCGACTACGATGTTAAAAAAGGAAATTACCGGCTCGAAGATGGTCAATATGATTTGGCGATTAAAGAATTCTCAAAGGCATTGGAGGAGAATCCTGAGCATGTCATGGCCCATCTCGGCCTTGCCATAACCTATATGCAGATGGAAAAAAACACTGAGGCCCTGCAGGAATTCAACCTGGTGATTGAAATAAATCCCGAGTTGGCTGCAGCTTATGCAAATCGGGCCATACTTTACGACCGTTCGGGCGAGCATGCAAAGGCGCTTGCCGATTACAGGAAAGCATTGGAACTGGATCCTGAGATTCTCGAGGGCCCCGGTTGGATTTGGCGTTTTTTGCGCAACATCGATGAAAAGCCGCCAACCATAAAGGATAGAGCCGATTATCTTGAGGCTGAACTCGCCAAACCGGAGAGGGAAAGGCTGTTAAATGTACCGGAATTAGACGAAAAACAGCAAATGTATAAAATTGATGATTGACATGGGTGTTTTTACCTAGTAAGTAGAGTAATGTAGGTGTTTATACCTAGCAAATATATTTCTGCTCTGTTATAAGAAATTTTCAAGGTTGAGGGTGGTGGCAAAGCCCCAAAGTGTTAATCTTTATTTTGTGAAGGAGTAATACCCATGAGCGAAAAAGATCAAATGGAAGTAAACGAAGCCCAAATCGCGGTGCACTGGCAGGAAGAGGATTATTATTATCCTTCAGAAGAATTTAAGGCCCAGGCAAATGTGAATGATAAATCGATCTACGATCGGTTCAGCCTGGATAATTTCCCGGAGTGCTTCAAGGAATATGCAGATCTTCTGAACTGGGATGAGACCTGGCATACCACCCTTGATACCAGTGATGCCCCCCTCTGGAAATGGTTTGTCGGCGGCAAATTGAATGTCAGCTACAACTGCATAGACAGACATCTTGCCAAGAACAAAAACAAAACAGCAATTCACTTTGTGCCTGACTCGGAAGATGAGCGGATTCAACACATCACCTACCAGGAATTATATACCAGGGTAAATGAGGTTGCAGCTGTATTCCGAGATTTCTGTGGCCTGAAAGCCGGCGATAGGGCTACCCTGCATCTGCCCATGACCGCAGAACTGCCTATCACCATGCTGGCACTGGCCAGACTTGGTGTCATTCATTCTGTTGTGTTTGGCGGCTTCAGCCCGTCAGCCTGTGCTGATCGTGCCGTTGACTCCGAGAGCCGCGTGCTGATCACCATCGACGGCTACTACCGCGGCGGCAAATGGATTGATCATAAAGCCAACGCTGACGAGGCCTACGATATCAGCGTAAAAGAAGGGCACACCATTGAGAAGGTTCTGGTCTGGCAGCGTCATCCTGAAAAATACTCCAGTTCTTCAGCCTTGGTTGATGGCCGTGATTACTCTATGAACGAAGTGTTGAAAGGTTATAAAAGAGTCAAAGTTGATCCGGTTTCCATGCCGGCCGAGGCTCCATTGTTCCTCATGTACACCAGTGGTACAACAGGCAAACCCAAAGGCTGCCAGCATTCCACCGGCGGGTATCTTGCTTATGCTGCAGGAACTTCAAAATATATACAGGATATTCACCCTGAAGACGTCTACTGGTGTATGGCAGACATTGGCTGGATCACCGGCCATTCCTACATCGTTTACGGACCGCTGTCCATCTGTGCCTCTTCAGTTGTCTATGAAGGCGTGCCGAATTATCCGGATGCAGGCCGTTGCTGGCGTATAGCCGAAGAGCTGGATATCAATATCTTCCATACAGCACCGACCGTTATCAGGGCATTAAGAAAGATCGGGCCGGATGAGCCGGCCAAGTATAACTATAACTTCAAACACATGACTACAGTGGGTGAACCCATCGAACCTGCTGTCTGGAAGTGGTACCATGAGGTGATCGGTAAAGGCAAAGCAGTTGTTGTGGACACCTGGTGGCAGACAGAGACAGGTGGTTTCCTCTGCACCACCCTGCCGGGCATTTCTCCCATGAAACCAGGAAGTGCAGGCCCGGGCGCGCCCGGAATCCATCCCATAGTCCTGGATGAAGACGGCAAAGAGATTATGCCGGGAGAAGGCAAGGCTGGCAATATCTGCATCAAGAACCCATGGCCGGGTGGCTTCCAAACGGTCTATGGCGACCGGGAGCGGTATATTGACGCCTATTATGGACAGTACTGCAAAGACAGAAACAGTAAAGACTGGCGTGACTGGCCATACCTCGCAGGCGATGCGGCAGTGGTAGCTTCTGACGGGTATTTCCGAATTCTTGGACGTATCGACGATGTTATCAACGTCTCAGGTCATAGGCTTGGTACCAAAGAGATCGAGTCCGCAGCGCTGAATGTCCCCGAGGTTGCCGAGGCTGCCGTTGTACCGGTGGCCCATGAAGTGAAAGGTAAAGAGCCGGATCTTTATATTTCCCTGAGACCCGGGATTGAAGCCAGTGATGAACTGGCTCAGAAAGTTTCCACCAGGATATGTGATGATATCGGCAAGATTGCCAGACCTCGCAAGGTATGGCTCGTGCCTGACATGCCCAAGACCCGCTCCGGTAAGATCATGCGGCGGGTTCTCGGCGCCATTTCCAATAAAGGCGATGTGGGTAACATTATGACACTGGCTAACCCTGAAATAGTTGATGAAATTAAGAAAATGGTCCAGGGTGAATAAGCTTTTTTTATAGCAATCCCCCTTCACCCGACCAAAAATAGCGCAGGGTTCCTTCGGCGAGGAACCCTGCGTTTTTTTATTTCATATTTATCTGCTTTATCTGTGGTACCATCCCCTTATAATATCAAGTTGTGGTAATGAAATGATTGTTTTATTGTGATCATGTGACAAAAGAATAATAACTTAACTGGGTGCCTTGTAATTTATGAGCAAGAAAACGCAGATAAGCACAACGGTTGATCTGGAATCTTTTAAAAAACTCCAGGAGACCCGTGATAGTCTGAAAAAGGTTGAATCCTTTCCGTACAGGGAAAACCTCCGTTCAATCATGGACTCTGATGTTTACACCTGCAGTCCATTATGCACCCTGCAGGATGTTGTCAAGAATATGGCAGCCCGGAATATTTCCAGTGTTATTATTATTGACCATGTGAAGCAGCCTGTCGGTATCCTTACCGAACGGGATATCATGAAACGGGTCATAGCAGATGATGATGTTAGTCTTGACTCCACCCCGATATCCAAAGTGATGACCTCTGATCCCGTCACACTGCATCCGGAAAATACAATCTACCGTGCGCTATCTGTATTGTCGGATAGCCATATCAAGCACCTTCCCTTAAAAGAAGAAGGGAAAATTGTCGGTATCGTCACCATGCGTCAGCTTCTGAAGCTGCGCTATCCAGAACCTCTAACCCTTATAGAGGGGATAAAGGAAGCCACGGAGGTGGAAACCTTAAAGGCTATCAAGAACAAACTTCCCCAAATGGCAGAGGAGCGGTTGGAGTCCGGCAGATCGGCCTACGATATAGTTGTTATGATCTCCCTTATCAACCGGGATATACACCGTCGGGCCCATGAATTGGCAGCCGAGGGGTTAGGGGTGCCGCCGGTGCCTTACTGCCTCTATCTTACCGGTAGCCACGGCCGGTTGGAAAATCTGCTGACCCCTGATCAGGATCATGGCATGATCATTGCCGACAGCGAGCAGAATTACCAGTATGATCAGTATTTTATTGATTTGGGGGTAAGGTTTTCAGATTATCTCGACCAGATAGGCTATGTCTATTGTCCGGGCTACCTTATGTCAAGCAATCCTCTCTGGCGGAAGAGTCTTTCCGAGTGGAAGCAGCAGATCAATTATTGGTTTGAGGCACAGGTAAGAGAGTTGGGGCGTTATGTTACGGTTCTTTTTGATGCGGCCGCCATCGACGGAGAGGTGGATTTGTTCAAGGAATTGAAGGATTATGCTTTTACAGCCCTTGGCCGGCACCATGAAGTTTTCCGTGTCCTGCATGAAGAAGAGGGAGGTCACCGGGTGCCGCTGAGTTTACTTGGAGGCTTTGTAACTGACAGGAAAGGTCTGCACAAGGGCCAATTGGATGTCAAGAAGAGCGGACTCATCTTTGTGGTGGAGACTATTCGTATTCTCGCCTTGCAGCACAATATCAGGGAGACAGGGACGTTAAAACGGATTGCCAAACTGGTGGAAGGTGGGTTTATCCATTCCAATGATGGGGAATACTTTGAGTCAGCCTATCAGGTACTCCTGCACTATGCCTTAAAGTCTCAGGTTTTCAAGGCATCAAGAGGTGAGAAGCTTGATACCTATATTAACCCGAAGATTTTGTCACCAAGGGATAAGGAGACTTTGCGGCATGCCCTGAAGGCGGTTTCCACTCTGCAGGATTTCGTTGCCTCTGAGTTCGGTCAACTGGTTATATAGCGGTCAGTTGCCAGCTGGCAGAATGCAGCTTTTTTGCAATAATATCATCTGTTACTGAATATCCCAAGATTTTTTTAAGTGGATTTTTAACGCTTTAACAGGTGCGGTGTCGCTGCCCAGTCTGTTTTGCTTATTTAACTTAACAATATCAATGAATTTGATTTGTTTTGCAGGTTGGCACAATACTTGCCTATAATAATTGGTTGAGGTTCTTTTGTAATAGGCTGTTGCGAACAGCAAGCCAAATCGCAGGAATAAAATGGTTCAGATAGAAAATAATTTTACAACCAGGACTGAAGAATAAACAAAAGGAGTTACTTTATGGTAAGAATGAAGAGTATTCTACTAACGCTATCTTTATTGGTTATTGCTGTCGGTGCGACAGCAGAGGCCTCAACGTTACGCAAGGGGCCGTATATAATTTATCCGAATAATAATACGGAAATGACTGTATTGTGGCAGGCTGATGAAACCCCGGGCGCATCGTATATTGAATGGGGAACGACTACCGGTTATGGCAATAGTTCGGGCCCACTTACTGAATCCGGCAATGGAACAGATGAGCACCAGTTTACCTATGTAATACCTGGCCTCACACCCGGAACACGCTACTACTACAGCGTAACGGTTGATTCCCAGCAGGTGGCCGGTTCATTCATGGCAGCCCCCGAAGAGAGTGTAAACAGTGTTTCCTTTTATGCATATGGAGATACGCGTACTATTCCTGCTACTCATGATTCTGTATTAGACGCGGCTCTTAACAATGTTGATACCGACCCTAATCCGGATCAAGTGCAGACCGTTATGCTTCATGCCGGCGACTGGATCTCCAGTGATATTGAAAGTGACTGGCAGACTGAATACTTCAACAGGTCTTACGCCAATACCCTTGA
>JBDLJI010000126.1:0-6267 GCA_039714455.1 Thermodesulfobacteriota bacterium | reverse complement strand
ATTCATCGCTGTCTAAAACAGGCTCCTCTAAAGAAACCTGCGGAGGGGAGATGATATCGTCTTCAGCTTGTATGGACGGTTCAGTTTGCGGTTGTTGTACCTGCTCAAAATTCTGATTTTCGGGAGCAGGTGGGGCGGCCATCTCATAACCTGTTTCTGAAGGGGTGGCAGCGCATCCGCCCAAAAAGAGGGCCGTGAGAGCAGTTGCTATTATAATGAATATGAATGTTTTAGATGTTGCCATTGATATATCCAGTAGAACATTTCTGCAGCTGATTTTTTTTCTAAAACATTTCATGTCTAATTTGTCCGGGAATAATTATCTATTAAAATCATTTGCTTTTTAGCTATAAAACAGAATTTACCAATTATGCAAGAGTTAAGACTTGTAGCGTCGCTAAAAGCACCCTAAAGGGCATAAATTCGATCTATTTGTGTCGGAGCATTTTCGGTGTCTACGCTTACCTGCTCGAAATTTTTGCAGCCTATTCTTAGCTGCTTAGCCGCCCCATGGCTTTTTATTACTTCATAAGACTGGAAGAATCGCTGAGCAAGACCCCAGGTATTGAAAGATGTGTATTGAATCAGTTGCTCCAGAAGGGCTGAAAGATTCTGGCCGGTTCCAGTTCTCCGCTGGGAAGAAGGGTGCCGAAGGTCAGTGAGGTCGCATCTGATTTTTTGGGAGAAATGTTCTTGTGGGGAGCACTCAATGGTAGGCCATTCCCGAAGCTAACAGGAATAGTTTTCTGCCCCAGATTTTGCTGGACAAGGCGCAAGCCTGTTTTTCCGGTTATAGGATCAACGGAAAAAGCCAGGTCCACGAGGTCCAGTTGAGCCCCATAGTTTTTTTCACGCAGGATGCCATTTGCCATTCTGGTCCAAAGGGGCAGGGCTCCACTGGAACCTGTAATGTGAGTTGAGTTCCTCACCATGGGATCGTTTGTGTCAAAACCTACATATGCTGTAACGGTATAGCCGTTTTCCGTGGCAAAGCCGTTTTGATCTTTATGGGGACCAGGAACCACTCCTGCAAAGGCTGAGTTAGTGAAATGGTTTGCCGTACCTGTTTTACCCATGACCGGGACAGGCAGGTCAAATTGCCTGAGTTGCTGCTCTGTTTCAGGATCAAAACTGTGGAGCCTGACATTTGTTTTTGCAGACCGGCCGGTGCCGAATTTAACTATGTTTTGCAGAATATCGCTGATCACAAGACTTGTCCTGGCGTCAACCACTCTTTTATTTTTTCTTTCCGGCACAAAGATGGTCTCTCCTTCTGCATTTTCGATCCGGTCAATTATCGCCAGTGCATCAAATGAATCGTCCTGACCGTTTAGTGTTACATAACCTGTGGTAATTGCCTGATAGGCCATGGCTGTTTCAAGGAGAGAAATTACATTTGAACCCAGCGGGAATGACAGGACCGGTTCCAGCTGGTTTTTAATGTTGAGGGCTCTCCCCAGCGCTGTGACATAATGTAAACCGGCTAAAACGCGGAAGTCGGGGACCTGGGACAAAATTTCAAAACTGTAGGGAGGGCGGGAGGACAATTGTTTATATTCAGCCTGAACGGAATTATCGAGCATCTGCAGGGTAGAGAAGCTGATTTTCCCTTCAATAAGAATATTATCCCACAGATCATTCTGGAAATTTTCCCTGAATCTTGTCAATGACAGTAGGCGCAAACGTATTTTGATGTCATCTGGACTGAGTATTTTCCAGAAACCATTTTCATCGGGTTCACTTGCATAGATAATCTGGTCATTTTCTCTATCGAGATAGAAAGACCCGAGGAATATTTCAGGATTTATAGGTTGCTGCTGGCCGGAGAAACTGTCACGCAGGAATTTAATCTCCTCTAGAAGTGTCATATGCTGCAGGTAGTTGTTCCTGAGAATTTGTTGCCGGATCTTTTTTTCTTCCTCAATCTTTAGTTGGCGACGGGCATCGGATTCATATTTAGGCCCTGCAAGGTTTTCCACTTCCGCCAGAAAATTTTCAAAATCAGCACCATATTGCATTTTCTGCATGTACTGGTATTCATCAAGCTTGCCGCTGAAAAGCAGGTCAGGTTCCAGATTTATGACTGCCTGCCTGAAGGCGGCGCGGTACAGTTGTTTTTCGTCCACCAGGACGCCGAGACTATCACGGAGCCTTTGCCTGTAACTGGCATGGGATTCATGTTCCCGGCGGTCCAGATCAAGATGTGCTATAAGTTCTTTGAATTGGGCCGGCGTCAGGTGGTCACAAAGGTGATAAAGAAGCCAGACTGTCGCCACATTTTCAGAATGAACTCCGGCCCAGCTCATTGATACCTGTTTATGAGGGCTGTCATGGTCAGGCCTGGGGAAATATGCCTGCTTCTGATAGACAAAAAGGTTTCTTTCATTATCAAGGGCATCAATACTGTTCCAGCCAAGCTGGAGAGCGGCAGTATATACCAGGGGTTTGATAACGGATCCCATGGCCCGCTTGGCTGCTACAGCACGATTGAAGAAATGGTTTTCCATGCCCCCCACCATGGCATGAATGGTCCCAGCTTTCAGGGCTATTATTCCCCCCTGGATTTCAGGATATTTTTCCAGGTCAAGCGCAATAGTATTATTAAGCCTGTCAATTTCCCTGACACTTACAAAAATTCTGTCACCGACCTTCATCCCCTCAAGAAAGCGCTTGATGTCATTCGGTTGGGGTTCAGTCCAGCGCTGTTTCTCCCATTTTACCAGAGAATCAACAATCGGCAGTATGCCTGAATGGTCAATGGTGCCTGACAGGTTCTGTTTTCCACCAAGCTTGTCCAGAGATACAGTTATTGAAGGTTTTTTTGAAATATCTATGGCTGAAATTTCTCCAAAGAGAAAACCATGATCTTGCAGGTCCCAGTCTCCGCCCCGTGTAAGACCGCTATAGTGTTTTTGTACCTCTTCATGGGCATACCCTTTCAAGCGGACGCTGAGTCTTGATAGCTCTTTGCGCAGTCCATAAAAGGCTTGGTCCTGCAGATGTTTGTCAACTGTTGTGTAGACTCTTATGCCAGAGGTTGCAATGTTATCTATACCATTCGCTGCCAAGGCCTCTTCCACTTCAGGAACAGATAAAGCTGATTTGACAAAATCCATCAGAGTGTTGAGAGGGAAAAACATTCTCCCCTGCTCAAAAGCAATATCCTTTTGCATATACTCTTCATACTCGACAGGAGTTATCATCCCGAGTTTGCGCATTCGCCCCAGGACATAGCCGGCCCTCTGTTTTGCCCGTTCCATAGCCAGAGTGGCCATTTCCTGGTTGTCTTTAATGAATGGATTGTAATAATTGGGCCTTTTGACACTGCCGGCGATAAATGCACTTTCCAAAATGTCCAACTCTGAAGCAGGTTTGTTGAAATAATACTGGGCCGCCACTCCAAGGCCGTGTCCGTTGCCGCTGACATAGAACTGGTTGGCATAAAACTCCATTATTTTTTCTTTTGGATAATGGTATTCCAGCCTCAGGGCATAAATCAGTTCTGTCAGCTTGGCTCCAAGGGAACGGCCCTTTCTTTTGAATAGATTCTTGGCAGTCTGCTGCGTGATGGTACTGCCGCCCTGAACTATTTTACCGGCCTTGATATTGGCAACCATAGCCCTCAGGATACCTGGGATATCGACACCAAAGTGTTTTGGAAAATTATTATCCTCGGCGGCTATAATGGCGTTGACAAAATCCTCGGGGATTTCATTATATTGAATATACTGCCGGTGAGCCTCCTGGAAAAAAACTCCAATTTTGTTCTGGCCGTCATTATAGTAAACCGGGCTTTCCATGGAGAGAATTTTTTCTATATTGCTCTGCTTGATCTCTTCACCTGGATTAAAGACAACAAGCCAGAAAAAAGCAGACACAGCCGCAGCAACTGTCAGCCCGGATAAAGCTATTATGAAATAAATTATTTTTTTAAGCATGGAATGAAATTATCTGTTCGAATCTCAAATAACACCAATATATATGTAACATTTTGTAATTAAAAAAGAAATAAGTAATAAAAGCGAGCTGTTTATATTCAATATGCAAAGGACTCCCTTTAATAATTTACAGTAAAGTCTAAATTCATCATTCAAAAAATGAGCCAGTTTGTCTACTAAAATTCCTCTAAATTCAACCCCGGATTTAATTTTTTATTGCAGAAGCAAGGAGTTATATGGTATTTATTAAAAAATCTGCCGGGCTCGTTTTTACCTTACCATATGCAATCAATTATAAAACATATCAAACCGACCCCATCTTTCCAAGAAACCATGCCCTCCTCCTGTGAACCTTTTTTTGTTATGGCATAATTTTTGCTTTAATAAAGTCTCAGGGTGAATATCATCCTGCAACTCTTCCTTAAGGACAAGAATGAACATTAATAGGCAAATCGTAAATAAAATTCTCATCACAATTTGTTGTTTCACTTTTCTAGCTGCCTGTTCCTCATTGAGAACAGGAGATCTTGACCGGGATCACTACCCTGTACAGAGTGCGTCTTCAGGGGCGAATGATATTGAATACCTGTGGGAGCAACCGGCAATGCAACCCCAGGCTGTTAGCGAAACGGAACAGGAAGGACGATTGCAGGGTGATGTTGAGCCTGAGCCTGAGAAGACCAAAGACCAGGAGTTGGAAGATCTCAAGCGCCTTGGTGAATGGGAACAGGGTGTCCCGGCAGTCGAATATGCCGACGAAGAGGTCCAGTATGATTTCCCGGTGACAGTTAATCGACAGGTTCAGTATTATCTTGATTTTTTTACAGGAAAACACCGCAATAGTTTCTCACTTTGGCTTTCCAGGTCCGGCCGATATCTTCCCATGATACATGAACAGCTTCGTGCTGCCGGATTACCGGAAGACCTCGTTTATCTGGCCATGATAGAAAGCGGTTTTAATGAAAGGGCATATTCGCGGGCCAGGGCAGTAGGCGTCTGGCAGTTCATTAAGCCAACAGGCCAAAACTATGGACTGGCTATCAACAGTTATGTTGATGAACGGCGCAATCCAATCAAGTCGACCCAGGCGGCGGTTTCATATCTCAGCGATCTTTATAACGAGTTTGGCTCCTGGTACCTGGCAGTGGCTGCTTATAATGCAGGCGAAGGCAAGATCAGAAGAGCCATAAAGAAATACAAGACTACTGATTTCTGGGAAATAGCCCAAGGAAAGTACTTGAAGCTGGAAACCAAGCGATATGTTCCAAAGCTGATAGCTGCTATCATCATTGCCAAGGAGCCGGAAAAATATGGTTTTGATAAAATCGCCTATGCACCACCACTGGCTTATGAAACAGTGGAGGTGCCACGCTGGACTTCTATAAAGGCAGTGGCACTGGCCTGTGATCTGGATCCGAAGGATGTGAAAAAATATAACAATGAATTACGGAAGGAGTTTACACCCCCTGACAGGGTATCATATCCTTTTAATGTGCCGCCGGGAAAGAAGGCCGATGTTGAAAAAAACCTGCCCCGGGTACAGGCAGTTGTTTCAACCGGGTTCAAGACCCACAAGGTTAAGAATGGAGAGACATTAGGCACTATATGTAAAAGATACGGTCTTACAAAAACGGTTGTTTTAAAATCAAATAATTTGCGTTCCGCCGGTTTACAGGCAGGACAGCGTTTACGCATCCCATATCAGACCGTTTCATATGAAATGCTGCCGGAAGGAAGTTTGGCTAAAGGATATGTAGCAGCACAGGCCGGGGACGGTAATTTCGTTTTGCATAAAGTGCGTCCGGGGGAAACAGTTTCTGAACTGGCCAGGCTGTACAGTGTCCCGGTCCACCTTATTGCTGCCTGGAATGATTTAAGTGATATAAGCAGGATACGGGCAGGGCAGCAAATGGTTTTCTATGTACGGGATAGCGGGACTAAAGTTGCAGGTGTTTCCTCGGGAAGCGGTTCCCCTATGCTCCAATTCACTCCAATGCGCAATAAGGAAGCTGTCAGGGATGAGGTGAATCCACAAGAGGTGCAAGGTGAGCTTGCTGCTGTGAGGGAGGATTTGCATAATTTTGGTTCTGGAAATTATTACGTAGTAGAAAAAGGGGATTCTCTCTGGGAAATTGCCCGGAAATTTAATTTGGACTCTAAAAAAATAAGGCGGTTAAACGGCCTTGCGACCAATGTTATTCATCCCGGGGACAGGCTCTTGGTAACAGCTGACTTAAAGCCGACAGGAACGGAATCATACTACCAGATTCGCAGTGGCGACTCGCTCTGGAGTATTGCCAGGATTCATAACGTTTCACCGGAAGATATC
>JBDLJI010000125.1:0-6268 GCA_039714455.1 Thermodesulfobacteriota bacterium | reverse complement strand
AAGCCAGGGTTTCGTCATCCGGTAGAGGGAAATTGGGGAAATGATGCTGGCCGAATTCAAGTTCAAGATTGCAGCGATCGGCGATTTTCACTGATTCAGAGACAGCGTCCGGAAATCCTTTGAACCGTTCCCGCATATCTTCAGGAGATTTAAAATAGAGTTCGTCGGTAGCAAATTTGAAGCGGTTGGCATCGTTTATTGTTCTGCCGGTTTGGATACAGAGAAGCACCTCATGGGCAAATGACTCTTCGCGGTTAAGGTAATGACAGTCGTTGGTGGCAACAAGGGGAATGGAGAATTCCTTAGAGAGTTTTTTCAAACCTTTGTTGACTTTTTTTTGCTCTTTAATGCCATTATCCTGCAGTTCAAGATATAATCGGTCTTTGAATATTTCGTTTAGGGCCTTTGTTTCAGCACGTGCACCTTCCATATTGTTGTTCAGGATCAGGTGAGGAATACCTCCATGCAAACATGCGGTCAAGGCTATCAGACCTTCATTGTGCGCAATCAGTGTTTCCTTGTCAATGCGCGGCTTGTAGTAAAAACCTTCAAGCTGGGCAATGGAGGCGAGTTTCATCAGGTTTTTATAGCCTGTGATGTCCATGGCCAGGAGGACAATATGAAAGGCAGCATCACTGGAGCTTTTTGCGCCTGCATGTTTTTTTCTATTCTTGGGTGCAATGTAGAATTCACAACCTATGATCGGTTTGATGCCTGCATCTTTAGCTTTTACATAAAATTCGAGGGCCCCGTGCATTGCCCCATGGTCAGTTATTGCTACGGCCCCCATGCCGAATTCCTTGCACTTTTCGATGAGGTCGTTAATGCGAATGGCTCCGTCGAGGAGACTGTACTGGGTGTGTACATGCAGATGAACAAAAGCAGCGGTTGGTGTCTTGGTCATGATACTATTACCGGGATGATTGTGGATGAAAGAATGACATTTAGATAATGCGGATTGCCTATAAAAAAATCTTATTAATTTCTGGATGCATTGCATGGATTCCATGAAAAGACGCTATGGAATCACGAATTGAATAAAGCTTTTCAGAGGAGATTGCACATCGAGGAGATGTGAAGTTTGTCTCTTATCGCTTACTCTGTTTTATGGTCGAATAAACCCATTCTGTCAAGTGCATTCAGGCTGTCCCATAAATCACTTTCACTTCTTGGTTCCAGGGTAATGATCGGCTTTATTTTTTTGATTTTCAGGTAGGAAAAAAGTTCTGTAAAATCAAAGTATCCGTTGCCTACAGGCAGATGTTCGTCCCGAAAACCACGGTTGTCGTGCAGGTGGAGTTGTCCCAGCCATTGTTCCAGGGTTGTCAGCCATTTGTGCCAGTCCGCCTGGGCAAAAGCAAGCAGGTGGCCAACATCAAGACAGAAGCGGGCCGAAGGTGAATCCAGGGCTTCAAGAAGTATTTTGTGGATGCGGGGCCCGGGTTCGTAGGTGTTTTCGAACATAACGGGAGTATTCTGGCTTTCAGCCAAAATGACAAGCTCCCGCCATGTCTCAAATGAGTTGTCCAGCCACTGCTCCAGGTCATAACTGTGGACGCAATCAAGGTAGCCCAGGTGACATACTACAGAGTCCGGCGTGAATATTTCAATGAGATCAAAGCAACGGCGCAGCTTGTCTCTGCATGCCTGCAGGACATATTTATCCAGAGCGCCTGGCATCATATCGTGAAAAGGTGCATGCAGAGTGCAGCGTAAGCCTTCATTTTTCAGGAATTTTGCCCTGTCGAGGAAGTTTTGTTTGCTGAAAATATACAAAGCATCTCCAGCGAGACCGATCTCAGGGTTGATGCGGTGTTTACTGACCATGCTTTCGTATTTATTGAACTCAGCAAAGGGTATATTGACGAAGCATTGTGAAATGATGTGTGCGAGGCTTGGTTCCATGGTCGGGTTATGCTACTGCAAATATGGAAAAAAACGAGATGAATTTTGTTTAAAAGAAAAAAGCTGGTTTTCAGGACAGGTCACATTACACTGGCTATACTCGAATTGCCGGCCAATTTTTCATCATATAAGGCACAAAGGCACTTTATACCCTGGAGGGCATAAATGCCGTTGCCCAGGTTTTTTTGTGGGGAGTATAATTTCTTTTTGCTATCGGCATCTGCATAAAAAAAGACGGCAAAACCGTCATGTTTATAATGGGCTGATATTTCTCCACCCCGAACCGGGGTGAGCACGGGGTGGAGGTGTTTCCGGTTGTGTTTTTAAGAGGACTAAACGGGGGAAGTCTTCTTTAAAAAAACACATTTGGAGAAAAGAACTATGTATTACACAATAACATAAATAGTGCGTTATTGAGAATGGGGCAAATTGTCGCATCTGCAGGGTTGAAAGGTCTGAATTAATATCGACTGATTGACAATTGTCCCTTGTGCTGATAATTACTCATGAAATATTCGGGCTAGCAAGTGTTAGGTGACAGCATCCGGGAGTGACTTAGATTGGAGCAAAAAAAATATCCATCGGCCATATGGCCGGTAAATGAAGCAACTGCCAATATTGCTTTTTCATGGCTTCTGCATTTGCGCTGGGGGGCTGTTCTCTGCCAGGCAATTCTTATTTTAATTGCCTACATTTATCTTGAAATTGCCCTGCCGATCATTTTTGTTTCGATAATTATACTGTTCGAGGCTGCAGGCAATCTGTTTTTTACATTTCTTGCCGGACGGAAGAAGGTTATCCCAGAGTGGCTTTTCGGCCTGGTAATGTTTCTGGATATAATTTTCCTGACAGTTCTCCTGTACTATACAGGTGGGCCGATGAATCCTTTTACCTTTCTGTACCTGGTGCATATCGTCATTGGGGCGATTTTGATGCGTGCCTACTGGTCCTGGAGTCTGACGGTTTTCACGGTGCTCTGTTACAGTTCTTTATTTATTGTTGACCCAAAGGTCTTTGGGCAACTGCCTCTTATGCTTCCGGGAGGTTTTATTGGAGGTGTTGATATTCAGGCAACCTGCCATCCGGCAATTACAGAATATACATTATTGTCAGACCACTTGAAACTGCACCTTAAAGGTATGCTCCTGGCCTTTGCCATTACTGCCTTTTTTATTGTTTTCTTTGTCGGTAAAATACAAAAAGCACTTGAGGAACACCAACAGACACTCGTCAGTTTAGAAGAGGAAAGGGCAAGAAGTGAGAAGCTTTCTTCTCTGGCAACTTTGTCTGCAGGTGCCGCCCATGAATTTTCCACGCCTCTATCAACTATTGCCGTTGCTGCCGGTGAGATGCTGCACCAGTTAAAAGAGGAAAAGATTGACCAGGGATTGATTGATGATGCCCAACTCATAAAGGATCAGGTCAAAGCCTGCAAGGATATCTTATACCAGATGGCGGCTGATGCAGGAGAACATCTTGGCGAAGCACTGGAAAAGTATAAGCTGGGCCATATAGTGTCGAAAATAATTAATGAGTTTTCTGAAGAGGATCAAACCAGGATAAAGGTTGATAATCAAGCAACTGATATTTCAATACGGCTCCCTATGAGAACAACGGTACGTACAGTAAAAGGTCTGATTAAAAATGGACTTGATGCGTCCCAGGCAGCATCTTCGGTATTTCTAAAGTGCTTTTATGATGAAAACTTCTTATATTTTCAGGTAACAGATCATGGCTGCGGCATGGATGAAGAAACTATGACCAGAGCGCGTGAACCTTTTTTTACAACAAAGGAGCAGGGCAAAGGATTGGGATTGGGTCTTTTTCTTGCCCAGAACGTGGCTGAGCAGTTTGACGGTGAATTGTCTATTTCTTCAGAAAAAGTGGATGGAACCGTGGTAACAATCAGTTTTGCCCTGACACATATAGGGATTGAGTTGTAAGCTTTTTCAGTCCAATAAAGAAAAAATGAAGAAGGAGCCTTTCATGCAAAGCATCATTTTGGTTGATGACGAAGATCATTTCAGGGGGCGTCTGGCAAGGGCTTTTACCAACAGGGGATATACAGTTTATCAGGCTGCAAATGTAGATGAAGCATTAAATGAAATAAAGGAAAACCGTCCGGACTGGGCTCTGGTTGACTTGAAGATGCCGGAAAAAAGCGGTCTTGATCTGATCAGGGAAGCCAAGGAGTTTATGCCAACGCTTAAGATCGTTGTACTCACAGGTTATGGCAGTATTGCAACGGCTACGGAGGCCATAAAGCTTGGAGCCTACTATTATTTGCCTAAACCTGCAGATGTTGATGATATTCTTACTGCTTTTGAAAGGGATAATGATTTACCGGTCGAGTCCGATCAGGCAGATTTTGAGGTGCCCTCATTGGCACGAGCTGAATGGGAACATATCCAAAGGGTTTTAAACGACTGTGACAACAACATAACCGCCGCAGCCCATAAATTGGGGATTCATAGGAGAACTCTGCAGCGAAAACTCTATAAGTATGCACCCAAGAAATAAATTCCGTATTCTTCTAGAGATGGTTTCGACAATCTTTCCTGATAAAGAAACTGTATAAGAATCAACGACTGCAGAAATTTCCTGCAAAGTTCCCATGCTTGTCTCCGCGACAATTTGCCGCATGTTCATTCATTCCCATCAATGTTAATTTCTACTTTGTGGTTAATATCCCTGAAAGCCGAAAGGTTTTCAGGTAAACAGCGAATATATAGGGAAGGAGATAATTGGTATGAAGAAGGGAAGCTCACACCAAATGTATTGGAAAAGAATTTTTACTGTTGCTATTTCTCTTATTCTGGTTATGGGGGTTGGTTGTGCTACATCTGGAAACAAGACGGCTGAGCAGTCGACAGCAACTGAATCAGCCCAGACTTCTACACCTCAACCAATGGTTATTCCGCAGGATGTTTCCTGCGGCAAGTGCGGTATGTATCCTGCCAAATATCCTCGTTGGCAGTCCCAGATTATTTTTAAAGATGGCAGCATGACGCCTTTTGACGGTTGTAAATGCATGTTCAATCTCATGTTGTCTATGGATAAGTACGATAAGGTCCATTCCATGGATGATGTGGCGGCGGTGTGGGTAAAGGATTTCAGCAATGGCACATGGATAGATGGAACGGAAGCGCATTTTGTGGTTGGGAGCAAAATGATGGGACCCATGGGTAAAGAACTCATTCCATTTGCAGATCATGCCGCAGCAATGAAATTCCATCATGAACAGGGTGGTAATATGATGATGTATACTGATATTACGCCGGAAGTTCTTAAATCGTTGATGGGAGATATGAAAAAGCATGGCCATGGCTCTGAGCATGGACACATGAAAATGTAAGTCTGGAAGCATTTAACAAGAAGCAATGGAGAGGAATACGTGTTCCTCTCCATTTTTTTATCTACATCATTCGTAAACACTCTGTTTCTGTTAATATCCTGTATACCATCTTCTATGCCCTCAGACTATCACCATTCACTATTGAATGCTGAAATGTTCGTGAGAAATGCGGGTTAGCTGTTCTCGGTAATAGCCGGCAACAGAACCGTAACCTTGGTATGATCCCCATGCATGCTTTCAAGAATAAGTTTGCCGCCATGGTCGGCTATGATTCCATGGCTGATCGTAAGCCCCAGCCCTGTACCAATACCGGAGGGCTTGGTTGAGAAGAAGGGATTATATATCTTGTCCAGAATTGCAGTTGGGATGCCGATACCGTAATCGATGAAGATAACCGCAAGGTAGAGGGTGTCGTCTACTGTTTCCTCAATACCATGAATTATGAGGTTTTTCTTGGGGTGAGCGTTAGGATACCTCTGGTTCAGAGCGTAACGGGCATTATTAAGTATATTTAATAATACCTGCTCCATCTGTTGAAAATCTGCCAGTGTTTTATGGAGTTCCTCCGGGAAATCAACTGTCAGGTTGATCCCATCTTTAAGAATCTGAGTTTCTGTAAGAGCCAGGACCTCGTTAAGAACCTCCTTGATATCAATTGGCCTTTTTCCCATTTTACTTTCACGGGCAAAAGAAAGCAGGCTGCTTACAATGCTTGCGACCCGGTCTCCCTCCTTGATAATTCTGGCCGGGATTTCATCAGTTGTGATTTCTCCTTTTTTAACTTCATCAACCATGATCTGGGCAAAATTAATTATGCTGTTGACCGGGTTGTTGATTTCGTGTGCCACGCCGGCTGCCAACTCTCCAATTGAAGCGAGATGGCCGGCGCGCATAGTTTCGGTTTGCATGGTAATGTCCTGGGAAACGCAGACAATGCCTTCGAATTTGCCCTCTTCACTGAAAATGACAGAAGCAGTGAAAAGCATTCGGAATTTTTCGTCATACTTT
>JBDLJI010000124.1:0-6277 GCA_039714455.1 Thermodesulfobacteriota bacterium | reverse complement strand
TTGATACTTTTCAGTCACCGTCAATTCAAGCCTTTTATGTCCAGCAATCTCTTACGAGAAAGCTTTGTCAAGTGGTTACCCACGAATATCAGCGTGCTCAACCGTCGTTATAGGATCTCACCTCTGCTAATGCTCTGCATTTGAAATGAAAAACTCCCCCAAAACAAGGGGTAATGGATCAGTCTTTTCTACTTGACACTGTCAGACATATCAACAGCAAGTTGGACTTTTGAAAGGAGGTTTCGCATTGCGCATATCTCTTTATTTAACTGAGAATTATGGGCAGTGTCAGGTGCGACAATTTGCCTCATTTTCAAAAAAAAATTATTATAAATTATATATAGAGTATAATAGAAGTTACATTTTGTGATTATAGGTCTGAAGGTTTTAGGGTTTAAAGTTTAATTACTTGGTAATCCAATGAAATCACTTGGAATATGCGCTGGTGCTTCTACTATCTCGCTGGTTGGACTGGAACAAATAGATACCGGTGTAAAAATTATTTTTTCCAAATTTCAGTCCCATGACGGCAACCCGAAAAGAGTACTTCACGAACTGCTCGGACAAATAGAAAATATTCAGAAATTCAAAATTGGCGTAACCGGTCGTAAGTTCAGAAATATGCTTGATTTTTCAGGCCTCGCAGAACCGGAGGCCGTGGAGCTGGCCACGGGCTTCATTCTACCGGCGGATCATCCTTACAGGGTGGTGATAAGTGCGGGTGGCGAAACCACCATGGTGTATCACCTGGATGACGATGGCAGGGTGGATGAGATCCATACCGGAAACAAATGCGCCTCAGGCACGGGTGAGTTTTTTCTGCAACAGCTGGGCCGCATGTCCATCACGCTTGACGAGGTGGTTGATATGGGACTTCCGGAAAAGCCTTACGGGGTTTCGGGCCGTTGTTCTGTTTTTTGTAAAAGCGACTGCACCCATGCCCTGAATAAGGGTGTTGCCAAGGACCGGGTGGTTGCCGGTTTGGCGCGCATGATGTCTGGTAAAGTCTTGGAGTTGCTCAAAAAGCTGCCTAAGAATTCTGTTATGCTGGTTGGCGGATGTACCGGTAATCTGGCCATGGTACATTACTTGCAGGATGCTATACCCGATCTGTACATTCCGGAGCAGGCTTTTGTCTTCGAAGCTCTGGGAGCAGCTCTCTGGGCTCTGAATAACGAAACCAAGCCATTCCAGTCACTTGATAAGATTTTTGTTAAACACCGGGCCGGACTCGCATTGCTCGAACCTCTTTCCAATTGCAAAAAGCTGGTGGATTACAAACATCAGGAGCGTAGTATTGCTTTAGGGGGGGATTCCGTCATTCTCGGTTTGGACGTTGGATCCACTACCACCAAAGGTGTATTAATGCGGCGCTGTGACAAATTAATTGTTGCGGCTGAATATTTACGAACCAACGGCGACCCTGTCGGCGCCTCCAGAGACGTCTACAAATGTCTGGCTGAACAACTGAATGTACCAGTGTCTATTGAGGGGCTGGGTGTGACTGGTTCGGGCCGGCAGATTGCCGGATTGCATGCGCTGACCGATGGTGTGATAAATGAGATCGTGGCTCATGCTACAGCAGCGGTTCATTTTGATCCGGAAGTGGATACTATTTTCGAGATCGGTGGACAGGATGCTAAATACACCTACATTACTAATGGCGTGCCCAGTGACTATGCCATGAACGAGGCATGCAGTGCAGGCACCGGTTCCTTTCTGGAGGAGGCGGCCAAGGAGAGCCTTGGCCTGGATGTAACCGAAATCGGCGACACCGCTTTGCAGGCTCAGGCACCACCAAACTTTAATGACCAGTGCGCCGCCTTCATCGGCTCGGACATCAAGCAGGCCGTACAGGAAAATGTTGCTTTGGATGATATTGTGGCCGGCCTGGTTTACTCCATAGGTATGAACTATAGCAACCGGGTCAAGGGAAACCGGCCGGTCGGCAAAAAGGTATTTGTGCAGGGCGGTGTCTGTTATAATGAGGCCGTACCAGCGGCCTTAGCAGGACTCACCGGGAAAAAAGTGATAGTGCCCTCAGAAGCAGGACTCATGGGAGCTTTTGGCGTAGCCCTTGAAGTGGAGCGTCGGATGGAGCAGGGGCTGCTCAAGTCGCAGCAGTATGATCTACAGGAATTGATAGAGCGCGAAGTTGAATACTGTGAATCATTTAAATGTGGAGGGGGAAAAGATTGCGACCGGGGCTGTGAGATCTCACGCATCAAGATTAATGATAAGGTCTATCCTTTCGGCGGCATCTGCAACCGCTATGACAATCTTATTCACGACCGCAAGGTAAAAACCGTTGATCACAACCTGGTGATCATGCGAGAACGCCGCGTATTCCGCGACCTGTCTCCCAGCGATCCAAATGACACCAGGCCCACGGTAGGCATGAACCGCTCCTTTCTGCTCAACACCTATTTTCCATTTTTCAACCGCTTTTTTGCGGAACTGGGATTCCGCCTCATTCTGCCGTCCACACAAGACCCCAGAGGTGCCGATCAACAGGGGGCTGCTTTCTGCTTCCCTGTTGAAATTGCCCATAACTATGCTGCAACACTTTTGGCTGAAAAACCTGATTTCATTTTATTGCCCCACTTTACAGGTCTGGCCATTAACGAACCGGACAAGAGCAGCTGTGCCTGTGTACTGGTTCAGGGTGAGCCGTATTACTTGAGCACCGCCTTTCCTGCATTTGCGACCAATAATAAAGTTATTTACCAGGGATTGGATTTCTCAAAAGACTATACAGAAGACCGGGAAGCCTTCCTGCAAATTGCCCTTAAATTGGGCGCTGACACAGCCAAAGTGGACACGGCCCTGCATGCGGCCGCAGCTGACCAAGAAGAATTTATCGAGGATATCCGGGAGATCGGAAAACAGGGATTGGCTGCCATTGAACAGAATCCCGAAAAATTCGGTGTGGTTGTCTTCGGCCGGCCATACAACAGTTTTGTCAGTGATGCCAATAAGGGTATCCCGACCAAATTCGCCAGTCGCGATATCACCATTATTCCTTTTGACATGCTCCCCTATTGGAATGAAAAGCTGGCCGATGACGACAACATGTATTGGGCCATGGGGCAAATCATTCTCAAGGGCGCTCGTTTCGTAGAAAAACATTCTCAACTCTACGGTGCTTACATTACCAATTTCTCCTGCGGTCCGGACTCTTTTCTTGTCAGTTATTTCAGGGACATCATGGGCCGCAAGCCTTCTCTGACCCTGGAGCTGGACAGTCATACAGCCGACGCCGGATTGGAGACCAGAATAGAAGCGTTTCTTGACATCATTCGCTACTATCGAGAAATCCAAAAGAGTCAATCGATAACTCTTTCCCCGAAAAGTGCATTCCGCCCAGCGGTTATTGAAGAAAAAAACGGTGTAACCGGCGTGCTGACCTCAGATGATCGTTGGCTGCCACTGACCGATCCGGGAGTGCGGCTGCTGCTTCCGGCCATGAGCCGTTACGGGACACCACTGCTGGCAGCAGCTTTTAGAAGAATAGGGATCAAGGCAGAAGTGTTGCAGCCGGCCGACGAGGACGTGCTCAAGCTGGGACGTGGTCATGCCTCATGCAAGGAATGCCTGCCCTTACAGACAACTCTGGGGTCACTGCTTAATTATGTGAAACAACGAGAACATGACGATGTGTTGATCTATTTCATGGCCAGTTCCAGTGGGCCATGCCGCTTGGGCCAGTATCACGTATACACCAAGAGAGTTATTGAAAAACTGGAGATCCCCAAGGTGGCCATATTCACGTCTACCTCAGACAACGGCTACTGCCTCCTGGGCAACAATTTCCTGCGGGCCGCATGGCGGGCTATAGTGATCGGCGATTTGTTTGACGAGATGTGGTCCACGGTACTGGCCGGGGCCAGAGACCGTGAGAGAAGTTTAGCTGTTTTCCATGAAGAACATCAAGCCATTATGAGTGTTATTGACAAGCGTTGGCCAATCCTTGCAGCTCAGCTGTCTAAAAGCGCGGCCAGATTGAGTCGAATAAAATTGAAAAAACCTTTTGAGCAAATCCCAAAATTTTCATTAATCGGTGAAATATATGTACGCCATGACCCTATTTCCCTACAGAATATTATCGAACGCCTGGCAGACAAAGGGGTTATCGTGCGTATTGCAGCTGTGAGCGAATACTTGAAGTTTATTGATTGGCTGATCAAAAACAACATTCAAAACGAGCGCACTAAGGGGTTTGTGATAAGGGGGCATGTAAAAAAATACTTTGACAAGGCAATACGCAAGAGGCTCGCGTCCTCGGGCCTGTTTTTTTATGACGGCAGCATTGCACCGGTGGAGCCCATCATTGAAGCAGGCAGGAAATTCATTTCTCCCTATTTCACTGTGGAGACGATCCTCACCGTGGGGTCCGCTTTTCATGACATCCTGCATCCATCCTGCGGTATCATCTCAATCGGACCGTTCGGTTGTATGCCATCCAGGGTGGCCGAGGCAGTGCTCAGTGAAAAATTCACCACCACAGAGAAAAAAGCCATGCACAACAATAATGGTGCAGGCACACCCTGGGTGCCCATTCTCTCCAAGGACCGCAAGTTTCCCTTTATCGCTATCGAGACCGACGGCAATCCTTTTCCTCAACTCATTGAGGCTCGCATGGAGGCTTTTTGTCTGCAGGCCGAGCGACTCAATGAGATGATGCTTACCTGCCACTAAGGGTTGATGGGTAGGAAAAGAACAGCGGAGAAAGTACAGTAGTCCTCAGAAATCATTCATTAATATACCTAACAGGTCTCCGATCTTAGGAGATCATCTGTAAAGTGCTATGCCCATTTATCCCTTCAAGTAATGGGCTTGAACCGTTTGGGTGATAAAATGTAATCGTTTTTTCAACCCAGGCTGAAAATCTGGGTGAGCCTGTCAAACCTCCCCTGATCCTGAGACGCAGAAAACCTATAATGAGTCTCCGGATAGGCTCTCAGTGAAAAACCAAACCGGTCAACGTGATATTGCTTTTAATCCACATTGCTTGCCATAATAGAAACTATTTTAAAACTCAGGCTGAGTTAAGATATAGCAGTCATCGCAAGTCGGCAGTTAACAATACTATACGAATGTTTCACTTTTGGAGAAGGCGGGAAAATGAATACTTGCAGCAGTATTTAATTAAAGTCTTTTATTTTTTACCATTTTGATAAGTATTAAATACTTTCAGACCCAATTCTATCTTTGTCTAAGGAACATTAACCCTATAAAGGTAAACAGAATAATTTTTTTCATAACTACTATTAAACCATCGCAGTATGGCATCTTTGACAGTCATGGAGTGGAAACGCAACATTGATGTGGCACACACCGCAATATTTACCTTCGAATAAATCGACCATTGAATATTTTGTCGTGCCTTTTTTTATACCGGTAAATATTTCAGGGTGACACAATTCGCAACCGTTCCAGACAGTGTGTTTCTTATATGAAAAGATAATGTCGGGCATTTCCTTAAACTTAGCATCCAGTGCAAAATCCTTCGGATCAGCAAGCTTATCTCTTTTTATAGAAATACCTTCAACATAGTCCACGGGATTAATTTTCCCCTGGGTCTCTGCTTTTTCCCAATCCACTCCATTACCAAGACGTTCCCTTGGCCACCCCATGAAAAACTCTCTGAAATCATATTTTCGTGTAACGTTTTTGCCAAGGGAATGACAGCGGTTACATGTTGCATCCATCCTGCCAGACCCCTTTTTGCATGATGAAAACACTGACGTATCATCAAACACTCTTGTACCGTTATGACAGGTACCGCAATAGTACCCATTTATATTGTCAATTGCTTTGATATCTGACGCTTCAGCCTTCATGGCAAAGCCAATGTCAACATGACAAACCCGGCAGGTGAATTTTGCCCGGTGAAGCCAATGGTCAAATTGTACTGGAGAAAGATGGGCCGATCTTGAATAATTATCGATGATAACTCTGCCATATTCATTAGGCAGCGGTCTTCTTTTTTTTACACCTGTCTGAGCAAAAGCAATGCCGATAATGGAAACCAATAATATTGAGACAAAAAGTACTTTTTTGTTGAGCTTCATTTTTGTTAGATTGTTTGAAACATCCTTGCCATTGTTTTGATTTTGTGAAACGCCAAGCCATTAAACAATATTGCATATTATCTTAATTTTCAGAAGTCTATATATCTAATAGGAGGATTTTATCAGTTGTTGCACGTATCGGATGTTCCAGCGTACTTTTCCCCAGTTCTTGCAGGATGACAAGAGGATAAGTCCAACCATAT
>JBDLJI010000123.1:0-6361 GCA_039714455.1 Thermodesulfobacteriota bacterium | reverse complement strand
CTGGGGTTCATTCTTTTCAAAAAGAGACACCATTGCTGTGAAGATGATCCTATGGGCTTCACGGTAAAAGTCTTCCGGTATCAGCAATTCCAGTATTTTTACCAGGGCACCTTGTTGCAGCAGTACGGAACCCAGTACGCATTGTTCAGCCTCCAGGTTTTGGGGAGGTAAACGATGCGGATCAGAGGGTGTCTGTGGCATTGATGCTGCTCTGTCAGCTTTCATGGCCCTGTCACCCATTTTCATTATTATTATTCAGTCTCCAGCGGGACAATGGTAACCGTTATATCCGAGGTCACCTGGTAACCAACTTTAATCGGCACAATAACTTCACCAAGTGTCTTTATTGGTTCAGTCAGGAGTACGTTCTTCTTATCAACCTGAATATCGAGTTCGGTTAATTTCTCTGCAATATCAGCAGCAGTAACCGAGCCAAAGAGCTTTTCTTCCTCACCCGCACGGTGTTGAATTGTTATGCTTGAACCGGATATCTTTTTTGACAGCGTTTCGGCTTCCTGGCGCTGCTTCTCCCTTCTGGTTTCAATAACAGCTTTTTCCTGTTCTAAAAGAGCAAGATTAGCCTTATTGGCGAGCACTGCCATTTTCTTAGGTATGAGATAATTTCTCCCATAACCAGGTTTAACCTTTACAATATCACCCTCTTCTCCAAGAGTATCTACTGTTTTTTTAAGAATAAGTTCCATTTTTCTACCTCAAAACATTCACATTTAAATTTATAATTTGTGTAATCTTACTTTTATATATAATCCAGTAACAATTTTTAAACAGAAGCATTTGGGTTTTCATCTGCTTGATTAAGCTTTCTGAAATCTGCCCATACATCAGCCAAACCAAGGAATGACAATATGATGATGCCATAGGTTTGGATGAAGATCAATGCATAAATAAGAACACGAATCAACATTGGTACAGACCATTTATTTAACAGACTGGCAACAATTGCCAACCCTTGAAAAAAATACACTGTGATGCAAACAATCAAAATATTAAGCCCGATGGTTCTCATTGGTTCTGGCAGCAAAAAGACTGATACTCCTGCCATTATAACCAACCACACCAGAGGCTCGGGCAAAGTCCATTCAATGTAATCAGGCCAGGCAGTTAAATCTTTGTCCTTCTTTTTGAGTAACCAGTTCCCAAGTACAAGGTTCAACCATGTTATAGTTAAAATAGCTGAAACCAGAATAGCTGGCAGGACTTTTGGTATATAGTTCCTTAAAAGTTCAACAGCACTTCTCACACTCTCCATGGTTTCTGGAGGTAGATCAGCCGACTCTTCGTAGAGTATGAGGCCATTGGAAAGCCCTTCATCAAGTTCTTGAAGTAAAGTCGTGTAAGGATTTGTCTGGTGTATCATGCCCAGACCAGACCAAAACAGAAGCCAGGCAAATACCAGAAACAAGAATCCTATAAAACCAGTAGCAACAGGATTTCTTTTATTGAAAACAGCATGGGAGAAAGCTATTCCAAGAGGCGCCATTGCAAAAGAGAAAATCAATACCGGCATGGAACCAATAAGCAATGCCCCAACGGCTGAAAGGAGAATGGCATTTCTTATTAAAATTGTGCCATCTCTTTTTCCCAGGACTACAAGGTAATAAAAGATGGGCAGCGGAACGAAGCTTGTAAGCCAACCAATTTTTTCAGGAAGAAGGGTGGGGAAAAGCAACACTGCAATGAGTAAAATCAGACCTGTGTAGTGCGCTTCATTACCTTTGTGTCTACCCTGTGAATATGGTACAGCCAAATCTCTAACCTGTTTTTCTACAAATATGTAGGTCCGGTATATGGCATAAGGGCAATTTGCCTTGCCTTTTTAATAGCATCAGTGAGTTTTCTTTGGTGCTTGGCACAGTTCCCATAAATGCGACTGGGAATAATTTTACCTCTCTCGGTAACAAAGTTCCGCAATGTTCGAACTTCCTTGTAGTCAATCACCAGACTCTTGTCTGCGCAAAATCGACATACTTTCTGCCGAGGGAATATTCTTTTTTTGGGTGGCATTTTAACTCCTCCAGAAATATGTATTTAGTAATTGTATATATTGAAAAAAGATAACTTGGGAATACCAGTTAGTCAGCCTGCTTTTCTTCAGTAGGGATTTCTTCCTCTCCTTTTGCCTCATCCTCAGCTGAAATCGCGGCAGTTTCAGAAGGACTTGCGTCTTCTTTTAACTCATCTTCAGTTGTAGTTTCGGTAGTTTCAGCGGGACTTGCTGCCTCTTCCTCAGCTAAAGTCTGGGCAGCTTCAGCACTAGCCAGTTCTTCTTTAATGGCTTCCGGATCGCAAGAGTCAGCCAATTTAATAGTTAAGTACTTGAGAACTTTATCGTCAATCCTGAAAATTCGTTCGATTTCTGAAACAGAGGCGGGAACGCCGGCATAATCGAGATAGACATAATATCCCTGGCTTTCCTTTTTAATCAGGTAGGCAAGTTTTTTCAGACCCCATTTATCAATTCTGATAATAATTCCACCATCACCTTCAATGATTGAGCTGGTTTTGTTGATAACAGCATCAATTTCATCTTCGGCAATGTTTGGCCTGACAATAAAAATAGTTTCGTATCTACGCATGTGTTCCTCCCCGTGGACTTGAAGTGGCCCTCGCTATCTAATTATTTGCAGAGAGCGAGAAGGTTTATAAGATATATAACAAAAAAACGAATCAATCCATTTACATGATGTTTAAAGAATTGTCAATTTTTTTTGGGGATGATTGATGAAGATTTCTCTATATCTTTGATCTCCAGCCATTTTTTACGGAGTTCTGCCACCGTTTCAATTTTTTCGTCACTAAAAACATGCGGATGTCTGCGTATCATTTTATCTGTTATTGCCTCAATGACATCACCTATGTTAAATAAGTTCTCTTCATTATGTATATGGGCAAGTAGAACAATGATGTAGAGGATATCTCCCAGTTCATCTTTGATATGCTGATGGTTATTGGCAGTTATTGCCTCTATTGCTTCCTGGGTCTCTTCCAGAAGATAGCGTTTTAAGGAAGTTGGGGATTGTTTTTTGTCCCAGGGACATCCGTTCTCAGATCGAAGTTCTTCAACAATATCTACGAAACGATCAAACTTTTTTCCATAATTTGTCACTGATTACCTCTTAATGATTTTTTAAAATTAATTTTAGAATGAAATGTTTAGTTTTGAAAAAAATGTTCAATAATGACTTTTTAGGTTGTAATGAAAAAAAACAGTGTTTATAGTTGCTCGCGAAAAATTCCATTAAAAAATGTTGAAGTTCTTGCCATTTTTAACCTAACCAATTTTTCACGTCGGTTGCAGTTTGATGGTTCAAGGTGTTAGAAGCTGCGCAAACCCTGTTAAGGCAAGGGGTATTAAACTTAAATGAAAATATGTCTATTGTTCCAATAATTTTTTAATGAACAGCTAATGACATGGATTCCAACCGATCTATTATAGCAGACCACATATTGAAGTATTTATACAGTTCGGAAAATTAGCACTTGAGAATTAATAAGTCTGGAGATTGGACTTAGGGAGTAAATGCATGAAGGAGAATAAAAAGATTTTACTTGAAAAACATAAGGATATTGCCCGCATTGATCAGGATATAAAGCGGACCCATGGCTGGTATGTACGAGTTCGCTATCTGGGGAAAACCTATTCCAAGTTTTTTTCTGATCGGAAATGCGGGGGAAGGTACTCAAGCCTTCTTGCTGCTTTGGCATGGCGTGATAAAACTGAGATAAAGTTGGGTAAGCAGCGTACTAACAAACATATTGTCACAATCAGTAATTCAAAAACCGGTGTCGTGGGTGTGCGTCATAATGCCAAACTTAACAGATATGAAGTGAGCTGGGTTACCTCATTCGGAAAACAGGGAAAAACTTCTGTTTCCATTAACAAACATGGAAAGGACAGGGCCTTTGCGATGGCTTGCAATATAAGAAAGGAAAAAGAAACTGAACGTTTGGCAGATGGTTAAGCATAACTTGATAAGCAAAAGAACTTGACAAAAAAACAGGCTTTGTTATTTATACATGTTTCTGTGTTTGCAGTATTAAAATCAATACAACCATTAGGTTAGTTACTATAACTTATTATAATTTCTGGGTTTAAAATACTCTATTCCACGAATAGACAGAGTGCTTACTATATTGATTATTAGGATAATATCATGAAAGATTATGAAAAAATGACTGTTAAAGAGCTGGTAGATGAATTGACCGGCCTTGGAGTTTCTTTTAATAAAAAATCACGTAAAGCAGAACTTCTTGAGCTTCTTCTTGCTGAGACCAAAGGCAAGGGTAAAGAGTCAACACAAGAAGAAGACACTGCAAAGGCCGAGGAGAAGCCTGCTAAAAAGGATTCTCCAGAGGCTAAAAGCAGTAAGCTCAAAAAGAGCACCCAAGAATCAGAAACAACAAAAGATGTACCTGTTTATTCCGGTTATGCAATAATCCGGACAGGAGGGAAGCAGTACCAGGTATCAGCGGGTTCATTGGTACGTGTTGAGAAAATATCCGGCAATGTTGGTGATACTGTTGAATTAAAAGACGTTCTGGCAGTTATTGACGGCGATAATGCCAAGATTGGCCAGCCAACAGTTGAAGGTGCAGTGGTAACAGCTACAATTGTTGAGCAGGATAAAGCGAAAAAAATCTTGGTCTTTAAAAAGAAGCGACGCAAAGGATATCGCGTCAAACGTGGTCATCGCCAGATGTTCACAGCCCTTAAGATTGCAGATATATCAGTTTAATAGAAGATTATTTGATAAATTGTTGATAATTCATTGAGGTTTTATCATGGCACATAAAAAAGCAGGCGGAAGTACACGAAACGGGCGTGACAGTATTGGTCAAAGACGTGGTGTGAAAAGGTTTGGCGGTCAGATTGTCAAGGCAGGGAATATTCTGGTTCGTCAACTGGGAACCAAAATACATCCTGGTACCAATGTTGGTCTTGGCCGTGATTATACACTTTATGCAAAAGTTGACGGTAAAGTTACGTATGAAGATTTTGGCCGTAAACGTAAACGTGTAAGTGTTTACCCTGTTGAATCCTAATTCTCAATATCTCTCGTACTGACTCAGGATGATAGTAATACTGTGTCAGTATTTTCTATTATTGTCCTAATTAGTACAGGAGCGGCATGGATATGTTAAATATTTAAGCCGCTCTTTGTAATTCTGCGATTAATTAATACATCGCATGTAACTTTCTAAATCAACTGTAGATATCTGCTATGGCTTTTATTGATGAGGCCAAATTTTTCGTAAAGGGCGGTGATGGCGGCAACGGCTGCGTCAGTTTCCGCAGAGAAAAGTTTGTCCCCAAGGGTGGTCCTGACGGCGGTGACGGCGGTGATGGCGGTGATGTAATCATCAAGGCATCAAGGCGTTTGGGATCCCTGATTGATTTTCGATACCGGTCTCATTTTTCCGGCGAAAGAGGTTCCCATGGACAAGGCAAGAAAAAACATGGCAAAAATGGTGCTGACTGTATTGTAAATGTTCCGGTTGGATCGCTTATCAAGGACGCTGAAACAGATGAGATGATAGCTGATCTCATCGAGGATGAACAGTATTTAATCGTGGCAAAAGGAGGGGATGGTGGCGGAGGCAACACCCATTATGCCACCAGTACGAACCGGGCTCCACGGGTTGCCGGCAAGGGAAAACCAGGTGTTGAGCGCTGGCTGCGGATCGAGTTGAAACTCCTGGCTGATATAGGTCTCATCGGTCTGCCGAATGCAGGTAAATCGACCCTTCTGTCAATGCTGTCTGCAGCACAACCCAAAATTGCTTCTTATCCCTTCACGACCCTTGAACCGCATCTCGGAGTCATGCAACTCGAAAATCATGCCCCTCATATTATTGCTGATATTCCAGGCCTGATTGAAGGAGCTCATAAGGGAGCAGGGCTGGGACATAAATTTTTGAAGCATATTGAAAGAACCAAAATACTCCTCCATATAGTTGACGCTTCCAAAACTATTGATGATATCCTAGAGGATCACCAAACAATAGAGCAGGAACTTAGCAGGTTCAATGAGACTTTATTGAACCGTAGAAAGCTTATTCTACTCAATAAAATAGATTTACTTGAAGACAAAAGCCACTTTGAAAAACTCCTAAAGATTTTTGACAATAAGGATGTTTCTGTACTTGCAATATCTGCTTTAACAGGTTCAGGTATTCACGAACTAAAAAAATATTTGGTCAAGGTCCTTGAACAGTGGTTTGACGAGTAATAAGTGCTTTAGTGGTTTGTTCGAGAGCTCCAAATATAAAATCAAGCAGAAGAGTGAAACCGCGCCATGACATTTCAGGTTGATAAAAAGAAGGGATTTGACCTGCGTAA
>JBDLJI010000122.1:0-6375 GCA_039714455.1 Thermodesulfobacteriota bacterium | reverse complement strand
GTATACATTGACCTCCGTAATTACTCAATAAATATTATGCCTGCTTGCAGGTAAAATGCAATTACATAGTTATTACCCTGAATATTTTTCTACTTTTGAAAAGTCTTTTTACCCATGGGCTCAAAAACTCTGCATACTGTGGTAATAGAAAAACTTGTGCCTGGCGGCCTAGGCCTTGGTAGACTGGCTGGGGGAATGGTTGTCCTGGTGCGCTATGTACTTCCGGGCGAAAGAGTGGTGGTTCGGGAGACGAACCGCAAGAAAGATTTTATTTCCGCCATGCTCCATGAAATTTTGACGCCCTCTCCAGACCGCATCAATCCTCCATGCCCCCTATACGGTCACTGCGGAGGCTGCGACCTGCAGCATGCCACGTACAATGCCCAAATCCTCTTGAAAAGAGAAATTCTGGCTGAGAGTTTACAACGGGCTGCAGGGGATATTTTTTCCGGCCATGAAATATCCATGCACTCTGCCCTTGCCTCACCGGAGGAATTCGGATACCGGCAGCGCATACGTTTACAGGTTGATGAGGAAGGGCAATACGGTTTTTTCCGCACCGGGTCTCATGTTCTGCAAGCTGTTTCAAAATGTCTGCTTGCCGGGGACACTTTAAATACAGTTCTGCAACAACTCCAATCCAATGACTCCTTTACAGGACTTGCCAAACAATGCAATGCTTTTGAATTACTTGTTAATCCGGGCAGCAACGATACTTTGATGCTTTTGCACTTCAGACGTAAACCCAGACCGAGAGACTCTTTTCTGGCTACAGACTTAGTCAGTGATACAACCGGACTCTCCACAATCCTTATGCAGGTTGAGGGCTACGGGTTGTATGATCCTCTAAGTCAGTCATTCGTATCCAAGCCCCCCCATTTATCCCAAACTCTTTCTATGGGGAAATTACAGGCAGGTTTAAAACTCACCTGGGAGGTTGGCGGTTTTTGCCAGGTAAACCTCGGGCAAAATAAAAATTTAATCAGCCTTGTTCTGGAAATGGTCAAAGGTGGTCCCCATAACAGGGTATTGGATCTCTATTGCGGCTATGGGAACTTCTCCCTGCCGGTCGCGCAAATTGCCGGAAAAGTTGTTGGAATTGACAGCCAGAACGCCGCAATCAGAAGCGCAAAGCGAAATGTCATCCTTAACACCGTCCATAACTGTCATTTTGAGAAAGTGCAGGTGGAGGCCGGTGTCAGATCACTCATAGCTGCCGATGAAACGTTTAATACAGTTATCCTTGACCCACCCAGGCAAGGTGCAGCTGCTATTGTTTCCATGCTCCCCGATCTAGGGGCTGAGCAGGTCATCTATATATCCTGCAATCCTGCAACACTGGCACGTGACCTGGCCATTTTATGTCCCGGAGGGTATACATTGTCATACCTGGTACCGGTAGATATGTTTCCCCAAACCCATCACATGGAAAGCGTCGCGCTGCTGAAAAGAACAATTCAGTAATTCATAAAATGACACCTAGCCCGGGTTTCTCACCAAGTTCGTCGCGAGAAACTGGAAAGGGTTGTGGATAAGAGGCACGCGCCGAAAAACACCCGCAGGCATACTGTCAGTATGTTGAGGATGTTTTTCAAGCGTAGGTAAGCGACCAAAGGGAGACTCCGACGAAGTAGACACAATGCTTGCCGGCTTCGCAGCAGATCGCTGGTGAGAAATGCGGGCTAACCTCCTGGGTTTTGTTCAATCCTGTTCATGTATAATATATTGACAGAAACAGCTAATATTGCTAGGTAGGGACCTAATTCAGGCCACGTGTTTTCGGGCCAACTGAGAATAATGGAACAGATCTAAACAACATGACAGCAGACTCAAAAAAATTCACAGCAGACGGACTTCCGACTCTCATCGGCAGTCTTCCGGCTGCAAACCATCAGCAAGCCATGGACTGGATACTGGAATACACTCCTGAAATCCCCCTCTGGCCTCAGGTTCCTGCTTTTCCAAAAGAAAGAATGCTCAATCAGTTTATTGAAGGTTTGCCTGGAATAATCGAGACTGAAGAACGCACCTATTTTGATGTAAATTTTGACAGCTTTCCAGATGAACAGCTTTCATTTTACGAAGAGTACCTCGGCGTTTCCGAAAACTCCGATACACTTCTTGCCTCGAGATTTCAAACCAGCGATGATCGTGCGGCCGGGCTTTACCTGCTTGCGAAGCAGGCAAAAAAAATTACTCACCTGACTGCTGTTAAAGGCCAGATAACCGGACCCTTTACCATGCTTACGGGGATTTCAGATGCAGATAAGAAACTAGGATACTACGACCCTGACTTCAGAGATATCGTAGTAAAAGGTATTGCCATGAAAGCAGCATGGCAGGTCGCATACCTGAAAGAAGCTTATGATGTGCCGGTTCTCCTGTTTATTGACGAACCGGCCCTGGCAGGTTTGGGCTCTTCTTCATTTATCAGCATATCTCTTGATGATATTGCACAGGATTTGGCAGAAGTGATTGAGGCAATCCACAAAAGTGGTGGAATGGCAGGAGTTCATGTCTGTGCCAATACCGATTGGAATATTCTGCTGAACTCTGAAATTGATATTCTCAGTTTTGACGCCTACTCTTTCTTTGATAAATTCATTACCTGTAAAAAGCTGATACATGCTTTTCTTGAACGGAGGTCTCTTATTGCCTGGGGAATTATCCCAACATCAGACCCTGAACATATTCAACAGGAAACCTGCGATTCACTCGTAACCCGTTGGGAGGAACAGGCAGATTTACTTTCTGGGGGCGATTGGAATATCGCTTCATTATTGAAGCAGACAATTATTACCCCAAGCTGCGGCACCGGATCTTTATCTCCCCAACTTGCAAAAAGGGTCCTGCAGTTAACAAAAGAGGTATCCACAACATTAAGAACAAAATATCTGGTGTAAAAACCGCCAATTGCTCCTGGAGTCAATTAAATGTTTTTTTCATGGCTCACATATTCAGGATTAAATAAAAAATAACAGGAAACTAAAGTACACAATGGATCAATTAAACCAACTCCTTGTCCAGCGCAGAAAAAAAGCTGATGAACTGGCAGAATTAAACGTACCGCTCTATGCAAATGATTTTAAACCGACCCATCATATTGCTGAGGTTTTGTCATCAGCCAGTGCAAAAGAAGTCGCCTCCGACTTAGAAAATGGTCCCAATATCAGGGCAAATTTTCAAGTTGCCGGCAGAATCCTGGCGTTAAGAAAATTTGGCAAGGCCTCCTTTCTCCATATCCAGGACGACTCCGGCAAAATTCAGATTTACGTAAAAAAAGAGGTTGTCGGAGAAGAAAGCTATAGTCAGTTTAAGAAATGGGATATTGGCGATATTGTTGGATTCAAGGGGAAACTCTTTAAAACCAAAACCGGCGAACTGACTATCCAGGCAGAGACCACCAAACTGATCACAAAATCACTACGCCCTCTGCCCGAAAAATGGCATGGTTTAACCGATGTCGAGATGCGCTACCGGCAGCGTTACGTTGATCTCATCGTCAACCCTGAGGTCCGGGAAACCTTTCGCAAAAGAATTGAAATTATCCGTCTGCTGCGGGAGTTTCTCTCCAATAGGGGTTATCTTGAAGTAGAGACCCCGATGATGCAGGCTGTACCGGGTGGAGCCACTGCAAAGCCTTTCAAAACGCATCATAAAGCCCTGGATATGGACCTGTACCTGCGCATTGCCCCTGAATTATACCTGAAAAGGCTTTTGATCGGTGGTTTTGAAAAGGTTTTTGAAATCAACCGGAGCTTTCGTAACGAAGGTCTTTCCACCAGGCATAATCCCGAATTTACCATGCTTGAATTCTACCAGGCATATGCGACCTACAATGACCTCATGGACTTGACGGAGGAAATGCTTTCCTGGCTGACAGAGGAAGTAAACGGCTCTATGGAAGTTACCTATCAGGGCCAGGTCGTTGACCTTTCTCCCCCCTGGAAACGATATACCATTGACGAAACCCTTATTGAAGTAGGCGGAATCGAGCCGTCCATCCTGGATGACCCTGAAGCTCTTCTGAAACTGGCAAAAGAGAAGGGAATTGGACTTGAACCGCAGGCCGGACCGGGTAAAGCTAAGATGGAATTATTCGAACTGCTGGTGGAAGAAAAACTTATCAACCCTACCTTCGTTACCGCATATCCGACAGAGGTCTCACCATTGGCCCGCAGGAATGAACTGAACCCGCAGGTGACAGACCGATTCGAACTTTTTATTACCGGACGGGAAATCGCCAACGCCTTCAGTGAATTAAACGATCCTGTGGATCAGAAAAAACGTTTTGAAACACAGATCGCTGAGCGGGGGGATGACGAGGAAATTCACCCTGTCCTTGATGAAGATTATATCAGGGCGCTCGAATATGGTCTGCCGGCAGCAGCAGGAGAGGGTATTGGCATTGACAGGCTGGTCATGCTCCTGACCGATTCCCCCTCAATACGTGATGTCATCATTTTTCCGCACCTGAAGGCGGAGAAGTAAAGGGGTCAAGGGGTCGAGGTTCCAAGGTTTCAAGGGTGACGAATGAATTACATTGGTAGTGAAATTATGGAGTAATGAGGTGATGTTTTTTTTCAACACTCCAGTACTCCATCACTCCAAATGACATTAGTACTGACGGTTAGCAGCCATATACAGCTTTATCAACTTTAAACTTTAGTTCACTTTAGGCACTATTACATGGGATACGAGTGGTTCATAAGCCTGAGATACCTGAAAGCCAAAAGACGGCAGGGATTCATTTCCCTTATCTCAATAATCTCTGTGGCCGGAGTGGCAGTCGGTGTTATGGCCCTTATAGTGGTTCTGGCAGTAATGACCGGCTTTACTGATAGCCTGCGCGAAAAAATCCTCGGTATTAATTCCCATATTGTTGTGCAAAGGCTGGGAAATGGAATTACCGATTATAAGGATCTAAGCAAAGTAATTCTCCAGGAAAAAGGTGTCCTGGCGGCCACTCCATACACTTATTCCCAGACTATGCTGTCTGTTCCTGATGCCAGTTCCGGGGCGATTGTCCGTGGTATCGATCCGAATACGGCCAATGATGTGCTCAGCCTCAACAGCCAACTGATCAGAGGCAGTGTAATTGCTCTCAATGAAGGCTCTCCATCTGCAGGCGACTCGAAGACAGGTGAAGCACCATCACGGGTTTTGCCTGGTATTATTCTTGGCAAAGAGCTTGCCCGGAATTTACACGTTGATATTGATCATAAAATCCGCCTCTTTTCACCTTCCGGCCCACTTACCCCAATGGGCGTAATTCCCAAGATAAAAACCTGCCGGGTGGTTGGAATCTTTGATACCGGCATGTATGAATACGACTCTTCACTGGCCTATATCTCTTTAACCACGGCCCAGGATTTTCTTGAATTGGGCAGCAATGTCCACGGACTCGAATTGAAGGTTGATGATATCTACAAGGCCTCTGCCATTGCGTCAGAACTGGAGGAAAAACTTGGCTATGGATACATTGTAAAGGACTGGATCTCAATGAATAAAAACCTTTTTTCAGCCCTTAAGCTTGAGAAAACTGCCATGTTCATCATTCTGGCCCTCATCGTCTTAGTGGCCGCCTTTAATATTATCAGTACCCTGATCATGGTGGTGATGAGTAAAGGCAAGGACATTGCCATTCTCAAATCAATGGGCGCCACCTCCAAGGGCATCATGCGAATCTTTGTTTACGAAGGGTTGATCATTGGACTCACGGGAACGGTTATCGGCGTGATCGGAGGCCTCGCAATCTGCAAGGTACTTTCCAAGTATCAATTTATCAAGCTGCCAAGTGATGTTTATCCCATAACCACTTTGCCTATTAAAGTACTGCCGATGGATGTAACCCTGGTCGCGATTTCAGCGGCGCTCATCACTCTGCTGGCAACCATATACCCTTCCTGGCAGGCATCAAAAATAGAACCTGCGGTAGCATTGCGGTATGAATAAAAGAAAGGTATCAAGGGGTCAAGGGGTCGAGGACAGAAAATAAAAGGCGCAAGATTAAAGGCAAAGGGCACAGGGCGTTTATACCCCTCAAGGGGGTACTAAAAAAAGTGCCCTTCAGGGTGCACGGCTTAAATGACAGGAAAGAATAAATTCTACAAAAGATTTTTATATTTAAAATTGAAAATCAAAGATTTTCTACCATAAATTTTCAATTTTTCAAATCTTCAATGAATTCTGACCGCTATCAGCTTTCAGTAAAAGATTAGGAAAAACTAAAAAGAATTAAAAGGATCATGCTGCTGTGCAGTATTGAGTTAGGCGGCAGGGTAGTGTATGCAGGAAAAAAACAAACAACAAACAGCAGGATCAGTTGCCTTTCAGGCCCTGGGTATTGAAAAATACTATGAAGAAATCGGCCAT
>JBDLJI010000121.1:0-6393 GCA_039714455.1 Thermodesulfobacteriota bacterium | reverse complement strand
GGGCTATTCAGGAGGGCATTCGGGCCGGTTATGAGGATGGCTATCTGAGAAAATCTGTCTGTGACCCGGTAACAAGAAAGAATACAGGCACCAATGTCCCTGCTGTAGTTCATTTTGAATTGGTTTCAGGAGACAGAGTGCGTATCGGCTTCCTGCCAAAGGGTTGCGGCAGTGAAAATATGAGCGGCCTTGTCATGCTGCCTCCTTCGGCAGGAATAGCAGGAGTTGAGGATTACGTGGTGCAGAAAGTGAAGGATGCAGGCTCCAATCCCTGCCCTCCGGTGGTGGTAGGTGTTGGCCTGGGCGGTACATTTGAAAAAGCGGCCCTGCTTGCAAAAAAGTCACTTCTTCGTCCTCTGGGAAATCCAAATCCTGATACAAACGTTGCAGAGATTGAGCAGAGAATTCTGCAAAGGCTCAATAAGGAAGGACAGGGAGTCATGGGCTGGGGAGGCGTCAATACTGCATTGGCAGTGCATATGGATACGTATCCTACCCATATTGCCAGTTTGCCGGTGGCCGTCAACATCCAATGTCATGCGCATAGACACAAAGAAATTGAACTTTAAATTCACGAACGAGATCACAATGTCTACTGCGTCATCGGTTATCCCGCATAGTTTTACTATAGCGGAATAACCTCTTTCTTGTATCCACAGCAGGTAAACGACCGAAGGGAGACTCCGATCTCATTCGTGAATGAAAGAGATGGAAAAAATTTGAGAAGCAATAATCTCCTTCGTGCCGGCGATAATAGTTCAAAATAGTTAAATTAAAAGAAATACGGAAAAAGATATGCAAAGACCTCAGAGCAGCCAGGGAGCTTTTGAAAATTTAAAGCCTGTTACCCTTCCATTTGAAGAAGGAGTGCTGGAAACCTTAAAGGCAGGGGATTTGATCAGTTTGACCGGAGTTCTCTATACGGGAAGGGATCAGACACACCGCAGGCTGGTTGCCTTGCTGGATGAGGGCAAAGAGTTGCCGGTCGATTTGAAAGGGCAATTGCTCTACTATGTCGGTCCCAGTCCTGCTAAACCGGGCCAGGTTATAGGTGCTGCAGGGCCCACCACCAGTTACCGCATGGATGCCTATACTCCCAGGCTTCTGGAGTTGGGTATGAAAGGTACCCTGGGAAAGGGTTCTCGTTCCATGAATGTGAGGCAGGCCATGAAGAAGCACGGAGCCATCTATCTGGCAACTGTTGGGGGTGCGGGTGCACTCTTGTCTAAATCTATTGTGAAAAGTGAATTAGTGGCATTTGAGGATGCCGGACCCGAGGCATTATTCCGATTTGAGGTGGAGAATTTCCCTGCCGTTGTCATCAATGATCTGGAGGGGAATGATTTCTATGAAATGGTTACTGCAGAAAGATTGGGGGAAGAATATGAAAAGAAGATTTGATGCGAAAATTGCAGTAAATGTGTTTTTGATCTGTCTGCTGAGTTTATTGATGGTTTCAGTTGATTCTGCCTTCGGTAAAAAAATAGCCGGGGTTGATGTGCCTCAATCTGTAACTATTGAGAATAAGGCGCTGGTTTTAAACGGAGCTGGAATCCGTAAGAAACTTTTTATCAAGGTGTATGTCGGCTCACTATATCTTACTGCAAAGCAGACAACAGCCGGTAAAATACTGGCTGACCCCGGTGCGAAGAGTATTGTAATGAATTTTCTTTATAAAGAGGTCAGCAAGAAAAGAACTGTTGCTGGATGGAATAAGGGTTTTGCTGACAACAGTTCAGCAAAAGAGATCATGGTTCTACAGGAACGCATCAACCAATTCAACAGTCTATTCACCACAGTTTACAAGGGAGATGAGATACGGCTTGACTATGTGCCCGGTGATGGAACCCAGGTAAGAATTAATGGCACCTTGAAAGGATCTGTTTCTGGGGAGGATTTTTACCAGGCGCTTCTGAAAATCTGGCTGGGGTCCAACCCGGCTGACGCGAACCTGAAGGATGCAATGTTGGGGAATTCATATTAAGAGAAAGGGTCCAAGGTTTCGAGGGTTTGATTAAAAGATTGAATATCGAATACATGGGTGATGAATGTCGAAAGAATGAAATAAACTTCTACATTCGAAATTTTCTTTACCTTGTATTTTAAACTTTTAACCTATCTCTTCCAGCAAACCAGCTAGTCTGTCAAAGTCCCGCCCTACATCCTCAGGGCGATGGGCATCCGAACCTGCCACAAGGGGGATATTCTTTTTTATCGCCTTTCTCAAAATTTCTCGAGAAGGATAGGGCTCATTTTTTATCCTGTAGCCTGATGTATTGACTTCCAAAGACATATTATTGCGGGCTACAGCATCGAGAAGATCATCGATAAGTGCGTTATGTTCGGGAGTTAATATGACATTCGGGTGATGGCGCATTACTGCATCAATATGGCAGAGCACCTGGCCAGGCAGTTTTTCAACAGCATCCAGAAGTTCTTTATAGTACCGGCTAACTACTTTCTCCACACTGAATTTATCCAGTGCATCAATATTGATCTGTTTGCTGCTTACCAGATTGAGATGACCTGAACCGGTGTCCATGAAGTGATAGGATATGCCAATCCGGTCCCAGGCATGCAGGGCAAGTCGGCGTTGGATTTCTTCAAGAGAGTTAGGATTGTAACCCACCTCTACCCCCAGGCCAATTTCAAGGCTGTCCTGGAATTTATTCTGCAGCCGTTTTCCTTCCTCATGATAAAAATCAAACTCATCTTCTGTGAGCCAGGTGGACTCAAAATAGTTGATACCAACTTCAAGGTGCTCTAGAAAAACAAGCCTGCGTAAACCGAGGTCTATGGCAGTCAGGACGTATTCCTCCATTTCCCCCCTGGCATGATGGCAGAGCTTTGTGTGGACGTGACCGTCTATGGTGGCGTCTATAATAAATTTTCCCATAATGTATGGTATTAGAAACTAATCTATGGTGTCTAGGTTAATCTAAACTATTTATAGAGAAAATTGATGCTTTTAAGTACTGGAAGTGGAAGCTGACAAGAAGAAAATATAATATATAAAAACTAAAATAATCAGGAATTGCCTCGTGGGTAGAAGTGCAGGATACCGTTTATATCCGAGGTGTCGCAAAATCTGCCAAGTTCAAATTCCAGAGTGTTGAGTTGTTTAATATCTTTTATTTCGAGTTGCAAAACTTTGCCGTCAAGGAAATGGTAGAGCAAGGTATGAACCTTTGAGATATCAATAGTATCCGGTAAAAATTTCATTATGATGCCCTCCTTACAATTATGAAACAAAATTCTAAGATTGTTTTATAGGAACGAGAACTTTTTAAGACTCATTCTCAGAATACAGTAAGTAGTGCATTGTTGTCTGGCAAGAAGAAAGAGAAAATTATTTTCTAGGGAGTTAATGGTATTAATAAAGATATAGAATTTGACAAGTCGGGGGTGGGATGATTAATGTGAGATGTTGTGCTGAAGATGTATTCAGTATCTGCCCTGTAATTAAGCGAACTACCCACATTTTAATGTGAGACTGTGGTTTATTGAGTAATAAAATTTATACGTTTAGCAAGGAAACCGGCATGAGCAAAAATACTTCATTTCAAAAAGAAAAAACCCTGTTTGGCAAAGAGAAAAATCCCAGTAACATTCTTCCGACAAAATATACTTTAGACAGCAAGATACAGTTCCGCTGTCATCCGGGTGTATCGTGTTTTACGGAATGCTGTGGAAATATCAAGATAGTGCTGACCCCTTACGATATTCTCCAGCTCCGAAAACGTTTGAACATGGAGGCAGCTGAATTCCTCCATGTCTATACTGAGCCGACTTACCTGGAAAAGACTGATTTCCCCGGTGTTACGATCAAGTTGACTGAAGAGGGGCGCTGCCCGTTTATCAAGTCAAAGACTGAAGGTTGCATGATCTATACAGATCGTCCGAGTGCCTGCAGATATTATCCTGTAGGTATGGCAAACTTTCATGAAGGCGCCCAGGAAGAGCAGAGTGCGGAGGAATTTTACTTTGTGGTCAAAGAGCCCCATTGTAAAGGTTTTGAGGAAGATAAAACCTGGTCCATACGGGAATGGCGTGAAGACCAGGGGGTTAACGTGCGTGACAAGATGAACAAGGGATGGATGGAGATCGTCATGAGGAGAAAATCCTTTGGCTTCCAGGCAACCTTGAGTGAGCAGGCCAAGAGGATGTTTTTCATGGCCTCGACCGACATCGATCAATTCCGCAGTTTTATTTTCGACAGCACCTTCTTGAAAACTTACGATGTGGACCAGGAAATTCTTGATAAGATCAAAAATGATGATAATGAACTGCTTCTGTTCTCATATAAAGTCCTTGCTTCCATGCTCTTTGGCACAGAAGACATTAAGGTCAAGCCGGATGTTTTGAAGGCAAAGGTAGAAGCCATCAAGAAAGATCAAGCAGAGACAGGCCAAACCATGGAGGAGCGTGCTGAGGCGGATTTAAAGGGGATAAAGGAAGACTGGGCCAAAGCAAAGGAACCGCAATCAAACTGAAACTTACTATATATGCAATAAAAAAGGGCGGCAGGATTTCCTGCCGCCCTTTTTTATTGGGATTTTAGATTTGTGTATTAATTATTTTCCTGGCTCCAATGCCTGGGCACGTCCATTAAGAAATTTCCAGGCTTTATCAACATCATTCTGTGACATAGCCATGAGTTCGTCAGCATGTTCCGGATTCATCATCTTCAACATCCTGTAGCGGTTCTCATTCAGGGCATACTCGGCAAATGGCATGGACGGAGCCTTACTGTCTATGTGCAGCGGGTTCTTTCCTTGATCTTCCAGGTCAGGATTGTAGCGGTACAGCGGCCAATGGCCACATGCTACAGCCTTTTTCTGCTGGTCAAGACCCAATGCCAGGTTAAGGCCATGGTTAATGCAGTGGGAATAGGCAATGATCAGGCTTGGTCCGTCGTATGCCTCAGCCTCGGCAAATGCCTTAACAGCCTGTGTCGGATTGGCGCCAACTGCTACCTTGGCAACGTAGACATTACCGTAGGTGGAGAAAATCATGCCGATATCTTTCTTGGGCATTTTCTTGCCGCCGGCAGCAAACTGGGCCGTAGCAGCCCTTGGTGTAGATTTTGACATCTGGCCGCCGGTGTTTGAATAAACCTCGGTATCCAGGATAAGGACATTGACATTCTCACCGGAAGCAAGGACATGATCCAGACCGCCATAGCCGATATCATAGGCCCAGCCGTCACCACCGATGATCCACACTGATTTTTTCACCAGGTAATCGGCAACACTGGTGAGCCGCTTTGCAATAATAGAATCACTGGAAGCCAGTGTTTCTTTCAGCGCAGCAACCCTGTCCCTCTGTGCTTCGATCTCATCCTGGGTTTTCTGGGATGCCTTTTTGAGTTCATTCGCTGATTTTTTGGTGATGATCTTTTCAGCTGCAGCAGCATCTAAAAGCTCGACTGCCTGGGAGCCCATCTTGCTGGCAGTATTACGCATGCCGAGACCGAATTCAGCATTATCCTCAAACAGGGAGTTTGACCATACCGGTCCTCGTCCGTCTGCTCTTTTGGCATAGGGGGTGGTGGGCAGGTTGCCGCTGTAGATAGAAGAACATCCGGTGGCATTGGCAATCATCATCCTGTCACCGAACATCTGGGTTGCAAGTTTAATGTATGGAGTCTCGCCACAACCGGAGCAGGCGCCGGAGAACTCGAACATCGGTTTCAGAAGTTGGCTGCCCTTAATGGTTGATGGATCGATTTCACTGTTTGCTATCTCGGGAAGATCCAGGAAGTATTTGACATTGGCAGCTTCCTGGATGCGGATCTTCTCAGTATTTACGACCATCTCCAGGGCTTTTTTCTTGGCCGGGCACTCATACACACAGAGTGTGCAACCGCAGCAGTCTTCAGTGAATACCTGGACCATTGCCTTGCGGCCCTTGAACTGCTTGCCAACGGCATTTGCTGTCTTCAGGCTTTTGGGAGCTTTTTTCAGGTCTGCAGGTTTTGCTATCTTCATGCGGATTGCAGCATGGGGGCAAACGAGAGAACAGCGACCGCACTGGATGCAGTTTTCAGGTTTCCATACCGGTACATGTACCGCGATGTTTCGTTTTTCATACTGGGTAGTACCTGTGGGCCAGGTGCCGTCATTAGGCATCTGGGAAACCTTGATCTCATCACCCTTGCCCTGGATCATTTTGGCTGTTACTTCCTTAACAAAGTCCGGGGCATCTGCAGGGACGGTGGCCGGTTTCTCATGGCCGCTGACAGACTTGGGAATTTTTACCTGGACAATGTTTTTTACTGCCGTGTCAACGGCGACGTAGTTCATGTTAACGATCTTGTCGCCTTTCTTGCCGTAGGTTTTCTTAATTGCGTCCTTGATAGCTTTGATTGCCTGTTTCTGGGTCAGGATGCCG
>JBDLJI010000120.1:0-6445 GCA_039714455.1 Thermodesulfobacteriota bacterium | reverse complement strand
CCTGGCTGGAAAGAAACTTTTTAATTGTCATCTTTTCTGCCACCAACTTACGGTTTGCCGTGTTGCTACCGGTGGTCTCCCCTTTCTGGTACATGCGCAGGGCATCGTTATAAAATGGCAGCCTGTCATAATAAAGAACTACCTTTTCACCACTGCCCACTGCCATTTCCAGGCTGTGGCCGGCGATACCGAAGCCGGTGACGTCGGTAGCAGCATGGAGGTCGAAGTTGAGTGCTGTTTCCATGGCCGGACCGTTTAATGCTGCGAGTGATGGCAGAGTGTCACGCTCCAGATCTTGAAAGGGCAGTTTTCCTGAGCGAACCGCATTAAACAGCACACCTGATCCAATGGGTTTGGTCAGGATAAGTGCATCACCCGGTTTGCCTCCGGCGTTTGTGATAATCCTGCCCGGGTGTATAACACCACTTACAGAGAGCCCGTACTTGGGTTCCTCATCATCAACTGTATGGCCGCCCACAAGACAGGCACCTGCTTCCACCACCTTATCGTGGCCGCCGCGCAGGATATTCTTCAGCATACCCATATCCAGATGCTTGGCAGGAAACATAACGACATTGAGGGCGGTGAGCGGTTTGCCGCCCATCGAGTAAATATCAGAGATGGAATTTGCCGCTGAAATCAGGCCGAACCAATAGGGATCGTCCACCGGCGGCGTGATGAAATCAACCGTATTGATCATGGCGATCTCATCCGTTAACCGATAGACGGAGGCGTCATCCGATGTCTCAAAACCAACCAGCAGGTTAGGGTCTTCAGACGGCTTAAGTCCCTCTAGCGCTTCCGACAGAACCGTCGGACCGATTTTGGCAGCTCAGCCGCAGGTGCGGGCCAGGCCGGTTAAAGTTTTTTTCTTAAATAATGCCATTTTCTCTCCCTTGTCATTTTTCCAATACAGCTTCCTTCAGGGCATCAATCCTTTTTTTACAACGAATCGAGCAATTCGCAGTTTTTTATCAACAACTAATGATACTGCAACTGATTACAATGAGTGAACAGGCTTTGTCAAGAACTAGCATTGAAGGTTTTTTCTATAGATTTACCTGTAATCATTATCAGAAGTTGACATGTCTTCACGAAACAGGGATATTCCCCTAATAGTAATAAGCAAGTATTTCTTGAAGTTTTTTATGAATTTATTGCCAGGAGACAGCAATGAAAAAAACAGTACTGATCACCGGGGCAAGTGCAGGGTTTGGTGCGGCATGCGCCCGTAAATATCGGGGGTCGCAAACCAGGTTGATTCTTGCAGCCCGGCGTCTTGATAAACTTGAAACATTGCAGCAGGAATTGTCAGACACAGAGAGTCTTGTCCTGCAACTGGATGTCCGCAACCGAAAAGGTGTAGCGGAAACATTGGCAGGGTTGCCTGAGCCTTTTCAGGAGGTTGACATTCTGATTAATAATGCCGGCCTTGCCCTGGGCCTTGAACCGGCCCATGAGGCGGATCTGGATAACTGGGAAACAATGGTGGACACAAACATAAAGGGCTTGATGTACTGCACCAGACAGATTCTGCCCGGCATGGTGAAACGTCAGCAGGGCCATATTGTAAATATTGGGTCAGTGGCAGGGTCCACCCCTTATCCAGGCGGCAATGTTTACGGTGCCACAAAGGCGTTTGTCAAACAGTTCTCCAATAATCTCCGTGCCGATCTTCATGGCACCCCGATCCGGGTAACCAATATTGAGCCTGGTCTGTCGGAAACAGAATTCTCCCTAGTGAGGTTTAAATGGAATGCAGAACGTGCGGCAAAAGTTTATCAGGGGACTCAGCCACTCACCGCAGATGATATTGCAGAAACGGTCTACTGGGTAACCAGCCTGCCGTCACATATCAATATCAATCGTCTGGAGGTGATGCCTGTCTGCCAGGCCTGGGCTCCTTTTTCCATTAGTCGGCAGGAAGATTGACGCATTTTTGTTGAAAATTAACAACAACAGATTTTTTTCTGTGTCCAGTTATGAACTGATGGCTTTATAAGATGTTGCTTGCTGCCTGAATGGCAACAATGAAATCTGTTTTATATCCTTGATGACATTCGTTTTCTCTCTCAATACGAGGCAGGTAAAATTGGTCTTTACATTAAAGATGAAAGAAGATACATATTTATTTGATTTGTGAATATCCACGACAAAATTTATGCAGAATCTGTAAAGAAATGCTGCTAATTTGGAGAAAATACGATCATGGAGACCATTCCTGATATTGAACAAGGTCCAATAACGGTAGATGCACTACATGAAATGATGGAAGCAGCCATAAACATTCCCTCTGTTGCAATGGAACTGCCTGTCCAGTTTATCGTTCTGAATGATATTGAAACCTTGAGTAAGGTTTCTGATATCATTACTGCCCATCCTTTTGCAAAACAGGCTTTGTCTGCGATTACTGTTTGTGGCGACCTGGGTAAGGCTCAGTTAAAGGATAAATTGATGCTTGACTGTGAGGCAGCGGCCCAACAGATTCTTTTGACTGCCCATGCCAATGGTATTGGAGCATATATATCTCCGATTTATCCTGACAACGCCAGCGTTGAGGGGATAACAGAATTGTTAGACTTGCCGGAAAATATAGTGGCACACAGTTACGTTTCCCTGAGCTATCCAGCCAAAGTCCCGGATACCAGGGAGGTTCCTGGCAATGAAAGGGTTCACTACAACAGCTGGGTGAGAAAAAAGTCTATCATTTAACAACTCGGGAGAAAACCGATGAAAGTTATCGCATTTAATGGCAGTGCCAGAAAAGACGGGAATACAGCTATCCTGATCGGCCATATATTCCGGCAACTGGAAAAAGAAGAGATTGAAACCGAACTTGTCCAGCTTGCCGGCAGCAGAATTCATGGATGCATAGCGTGCATGAAATGTTTTGAAAACAAGGATCAACGCTGTTCAGTCAGAGATGATAATGCCAATGACTGTATTGAGAAGATGCTGAGTGCCGACGGTATTATCCTTGGGTCGCCAACATACTTTGCCAATGTTTCAACAGAGACGAAGGCCCTCATAGACAGGGCTGGCATGGTATCCCGGGCCAACGGTGATATGCTGGCCCGCAAGGTGGGAGCCGCGGTAGTTGCTGTTCGACGTGCCGGGGCGATTCATGTTTTTAACTCCATTAATCATTTTTTCTTCATCGGTCAGATGATTGTCCCTGGTTCCAGCTATTGGAATTTGGGTATGGGCAGTCAGAAAGGAGAAGTTGAGGAAGATGCGGAAGGTATCCAGACCATGAAAGATCTTGGCAGAAACATGGCCTGGCTGCTGAAGAAGTTGCAAGAGTAACCTGAATTCGTGAGTAAATAAAAAAGCCGTGCATTCCGGAATGCACGGCTTTTTTATTTCTGATGTGAAAATTAATTAAAGTGACGCGAAGGTATCTTCAAAAAGTCTGTCAATAGCTTTTTTGCCATTTTCTGACAGGTTACGTGTTCCGGACCCGACAAAAGTTTCATGTTCGATCATAGGGGAGTCTTGAATCCAGGCACCCTGTTTCCAGCTATACCAGCCGTTTTTTGCCTGGTCATATACAGACAGAGGCCTGTTAAACAGTTTGGCAAGTTCTACGGCCCAGCCTGTGCCGCCTTTTACTGTATTGTCTTCCAGTATTGTACCGATGACGAAAACCTGATGGCCTTTATTTACCATGTGGAAAATGGTCTGCAGTACCTTTCTTATTTTTTCAGTTTCATAGTATGTGCGGCTCATCATTTTGGAAACCAGTTCCATGCTGATGTCGCCACGCTTCAAATCATCATCTGAAAGCACTACTGCATTTTTCTGCCTGTTGGTCTTCTGTCCGGAAAAGGTGAAGTTCACTTCTTTAACGGACCATTTTTCAGCAGCTTCACCAAAGGCTGTTTCTGCACCTTTTAAGCCGCCGCTGTAAAGCGTATAGTTTTCATTTGCAACCATTATCATCCCTCGCTATATCAAAAGTATTTATTAAGTAGAAGTTAAAAAGGCGCTTATATAATGGAATTTAAGGTGTTTTGGCAACCTTTAAATGTTTTTTTAATAAAAAAAACTTAGTCAGGAGATTCACACGCCCTGCCTTTAAAATTAAAGAAAAACTTCAAGCCTTTTTTCACGGTGTCCGAAAATATTTTTCCTGAAAGATAAGAACCTGCTACTCTCTTGTTGATTTCGGCCAGGGTTGGATAAGGATGAACTGCACCGGCCAGAGTGGAAAGTTTAACCTTGCCGTTTAGTATAGCTGCCCATTCCCCCAGAAGATCACCTCCGGAGGGCCCAAGGATTTGGACGCCAATGGGTTTTTCCTTTTCATCCAGGAGCATTTTTATCCAGCCCGTTTCTTCACCCTCGGCAAGACTTCTGTCATTATTCCTGAACTCTTCGGTCCACACTGAATACTTGATACCGGCTGCTGTAGCTCCTTTTTCGTTTAAACCGATGCTGGCAAGCTCGGGGCTGGTATAGGTGCACCAGGGGAGAAAGGTGTAATCGACTTTTCGAGGCAGGTGAAAAATGGCATTACTGATCACAATGCCGCCTTCATATCCTGCTGCATGGGTAAATTGATATTTGCCGGTAATATCACCGGCTCCATAGATGTGTTTATGATTTGTCCTCAAACGGTTATCAACCTCAAGCCCCTTATTGGAATAGGTGATGCCTATATTTTCCAGACCAAGCCCTTTGATATTAGGAGCCCTTCCCATGGCAACAAGGAGCGTTTGTGCGGAAATGGTCTCAATCTCTCCTCCATTGTTTTTAAATGTAACCTGCTTGCTGCCATCTCTTTCCCTGATCTTGACGATGGATGAATTGAGGACGAAGTTAACGCCTTCTTCAGATAGTCGTGCCATGACAGTATCAGCCATATCCTTGTCTTCTTTGCTTAAGATCTGGCCGCTGCGTTGAATGACATTGACCCTGGTGCCGAGCCTGTTAAATGCCTGGGCCATTTCTATGGCAATGGGGCCGCCACCAAGGATTATCATTGAGACGGGAAGTTTGTCCAGATAGAAAATATCCTTGTTTGTCAGGTATGAGACATTATCAAGACCTTCAAAGGGAGGACTTGCAGGAGACGACCCGGTGGCAATGGCCCAGGTTTTCGCAGAATATGTTTTGCCATGCAAACGAATGGAATGTTCGTCAATAAATTCAGCCTGGCCGAATTCTACCCTGGCGCCAAGAGAACAGAAACGTTCCACAGAATCATGTTTCTGGATGACACTGATTACCGAGCGTATACGATTTGAAACCTGTTGAAAATCAACCGGTTTTATTTCAACCTGCGGCAATCCGAATTTTACGGCATGCTTGATTTCATGATATACTTTAGCTGTCTTGATCAAGGTCTTGCTGGGTACACAGCCATAATGCAGGCAGTCACCACCAAGGGCAGGTGCCTTTTCCACCAGAAGTGTTTTTGCCCCAAGCTGGGCAGCACCGGCAGTAATGGTCAGTCCTGCAGCACCTCCACCTAATACCCCAAGATCGAAATCATACTTTGGCATTGGTTGTCTCCTTTTCTGCAGGGGGCAGCTTGCCTGTCCTTTTTTTATAAAAGTAGAGAAGTTTTTTTATTGTAATTGGGAAAAGTCCCAGGATGACAAAAGAAATAATCAAACCAGGGGAAAGGATACCTGAGAGCGATTCAATCTGCCCCAGTTCTTTACCGGCATTCACATAGACCATGGTCCCGGGCAGCATGCCGATCTGGGAGACCCAGTAAAATGTCAAGAGTTTCATGGTGGTCAACCCCATGGCAAGGTTGATGACAAAGAACGGAAAGATTGGCACCAGTCTTAAAGAGAAGAGATAAAAAGCACCTTCGTTTTCAATGCCTTTATTCATTGTAGTGAGTTTTTCACCGAACTTATTTTGCACCCAGTCACGCAAGACAAAGCGGGCAACAAAACAGGCAAGGGTGGCCCCGATGGTACTGGCAAATGAAACGACAAGCACCCCGATCCAGAAGCCAAACATGGCACCTCCTGCCAGGGTCATGACTGCAGCACCTGGCAGAGAAAGGGCGGTAACCATTATATAGACTGCCATGTAAGTGGCAATAACGGTCAAGCGGTGGCCGGCATAGAGCTGAACAAATTTATCTTGTGACGTTTTTAAATACTCCAGGCTCAAATATTGTCCAAGACCAAGAACTTTAAAAAGGATCACAACAACAATAATTGCAGCAACTATGAGCAAACGTTGAACGAGTTTTTTATTCATGGGTGTCTAAGTTATAGTGACTCAAATTTTAATCCCAGGCCAAAGGATGCGGCACCAATGAGTGCGGCTTTTGGATTGAGTATGACCTTTACAGGGATATCATGTAAAAGATAGGACATGCGTCCTTTGCCGGTATATGATTTCATGAAAATTTCTTCTTTGAGAAAAGGCAGGATACGGGGGGGGATTCCTCCTCCCAGATACATGCCGCCCGTGGTTA
>JBDLJI010000119.1:0-6464 GCA_039714455.1 Thermodesulfobacteriota bacterium | reverse complement strand
GGCACAAAAACCATTCCAGGACGGGCTCGGTCTGTTACCCAGGCAGGTAAAACAATATCACCTCTTCTGGAGGTTAATTTTACATAATTGCCATTGGCAATGCCCAATGCTTTGGCATCCTGCGGAGAGATTTCCACATATGCCTTGGGGTTCATTTCCCTGAGCATCTTGACCCGCATGGTCATGGTACCGGAGTGCCAGTGTTCAATTACCCGGCCGGTATTGAGAACGAAGGGATATTCGTCATCCGGCATCTCAAAATCAAGGCCTGCCGCCAGTATTCTGATTATTGCCTTATCCTTGGCTTCTTTATGAAAAGGATGTAGTCCGTAGTAATTGATAGACCCGGGCAACCCCTTCTCCTCCATATGCTGATCATACAGCGTGACCCAGCCGGTTTTGTAGGCTCTCTTTGTTTTATTGAAAACTTTCTGGGCATAATCTTTGCTTATATAGCGTTTGGCAGAACCTCGGTTGTCAAATTCCGTTGACGGGCAGGGCCAGGTTATGCCGCCCGAATGGGCCTGTAACTTTTCATAGGTAGCCCCCCAGAGGTCAACATCCTGGTGCCTGGTCGCTACCCGATATTCATCCCATGCCTCTTTCTCCGTTTCAAAACCAAGACCATATACCATTTTGCCCTTAACAAGAGTTGCTGCCTTCTCGTCGACTGTTCGATAATTCGTCTTTCTGTCCAGTCTTTTGGCAATCCTTCTTGCCACCTCTTTGACCTGCCAAAAATCTGATTTTGCGCCTGCCGGTGCATCAACAAGTTTTGGGATAAACTGCGAACGCCGGTCTGTCTGTCCCATAACACCCTCTTTCTCAATCCACATAGACGATGGGAGGATAACAGAGGCAAACTGTGTGGTCTGGGTCGGATAAACGTCACTGACCACCGTAAAAGCTTTATCCATAGCCAGTCGGTATTTTGCTGCATTGGGCAAACTCTGAGCCGGATTGGTGGTATTGACCCATATAGCCTTGATCTTCTCGTCAGAGAGATTCATGAACATCTTTATGGCATGGGCAGATGGTTTGGTAGGCAGCTGCCCAACAGGAACGCCCCAGATATCAGCCATCTGTTCACGGTGTTTAGGATTAGCAATGGCTCGGTGTCCGGGAAGAAGATGTGTAAGGCCTCCCTGTTCGCGGGTGCCGCCGCAGGCATTCGGCTGTCCGGTGAGTGAGAGAGCATCGCTGCCGGGTTTTCCTATCTTGCCTGCCAGCAGGTTCAGGTTGGAAATCTGGCAGTTGAGGTGAACGCCCTTGGTCCGCTCGTTAATACCCATGGTCCATATGCTCATTGCAGGGCTGTCTTTCTTGGCAAACAATCTGGCAGCCTGTCTGATATCCGCTGCCGGCACACCAACCTTATCAGCCACCTTTTCGGGGGTATAATCTTCGAGAAATTTTTTATAACCGGCCAAATCAGTAAACTCACCTTTCGTTTTCAGACCGAACCTGTAGGTACAATGCTTCAGATGCTCCTGATCAATGAGATTTTCAGCCACGATAACCTGGGCCATGGCATTGAGAAGGTACATGTCAAAACCGGGCACAAACTTGAGGTGGAGGTCTGCATAACGAGCCGTCGGTGTATACCGCGGGTCGGCAACGATAATCTTTACCTTTTTAGGGTCAGCAGTTTTTCTGTCAATGACCCGTCGGAAAAGCATGGGATGGTTTTCAGCCATGTTGGAGCCGATGATAAAAAATATTTCGCAGAATTCAAAATCATCGTAGCCGCCGCCCGGTTCATCGGCACCAAAGGTGTTCAGGTAACCGCCAACGGCTGAGGCCATGCACAGGCGTGGGTTGCCCTCAACGTTAGCCGTGCCGATTATCCCCTTGAACAGCTTGTTTGCGGCAAATGCCTCCTGGGTGGTATTCTGGCCCGATCCATACCAGGCGACTGCATCCGGCCCATGCTTCTTTACTAAACCGGTAAATTCATCTGCAATAAGGTCCAGCGCCTCATCCCAACCGACTGATTTGTACGATCCGTTCTTCTGTCTTACCATCGGCTTGGTCAACCGGTCTTCGCCATACATAATGTGCGGCAGAGAATAGCCTTTCATGCAAAGCCTGCCGAAGTTAATCATACTGTCCGGGTCACCTTTAACCGCGACCATTTTCCCGTTTTTAATGCCCGCCATTACCGTACACCCTGCGCCACAGAACCGGCATTGGGCACTGGTATATTTAATTGATGTATCGGCAAATACTTGTCTTGCCGGCAAGCCTGCCATGGTAACAGCCGCTGCTGCTGCCGAGGCCTTGATAAAATCTCGCCTGTCCAGTTTCATCTTTCCCTCCTTTAATCTAGTTTTGGCAATGATCAATAATCATCACAAAAATTATTATTCAGTGACAAAAAAACCGTTACGAAAAAAACACCAAAAAAACTATTCAGGAGAAAGTTTATGGTGTTTTAATTTCTCCCAGAGATTCTTCCGGCTGATCCCCAACAATTCAGCCGCTTTGGCCCGCTTGCCGTCGGTCATGCGCAATGCTGCAAGAATGCAGGCTTTCTCTGTTATAGCTAGAGCTGCAGAAAGATCCAACGAGGAAAAAGCTCTTTCCTCATTACTGCTGCCGCCAAGATCGGCCGGCAGATGCCAGGGCTCGATGACCGGCTCAGTGGCGAGAACGGAAATACGTTCAATGATATTTTTTAATTCCCGGACATTTCCGGGGTAATCGTAATCCATAAGCGCCCGAACAGCCTGGTCGGTCATTTGCAGCGGCTCGTTCTTTTCCCTGCTGAACTCATCAAGAAAATACCGGCACAACTCAGGAATATCCTCTTTCCTATCCCTCAGGGGCGGCACCTCTATGGGAATGACCTGAAGTCTGTAAAAAAGATCTTCCCGGAAATTTCCCCTTCGGGCCTCTTCAGCAAGTTTTTTACTTGTTGAACAGATAATACGTACATTGACTTTAATAGTTTTGTTCCCGCCTATCCTTTCAATCTCCCTTTCCTGCAAAACACGAAGCAACTTGACCTGGAGCGCCAAAGGCATTTCACCAATCTCGTCCAGCAAAATAGTACCGCCGTTTGCTGCTTCAAACTTCCCTATTTTTCTAGCATCTGCTCCAGTAAAGGACCCTTTCTCATGACCAAACAGCTCTGATTCCATCAGGTTTTCAGGAATGGCAGCACAATTTATCCTTATATATGGACCTTTAGCCCGCTGGCTTTGAAAGTGTATAGCTGCAGCAACCAATTCCTTTCCGGTACCTGATTCACCGGTAACAAGAACAGTGGCATCAGTTCCTGCAACCTGGCCAATTGTGTTCAGCAGTTTATGTATTGGTTGGCTGCTGCCAATGATGGAGGTATGCGCTGCCCCGCAACGTTCTTCGAGTAAAACACATTTTGCTTTGATGGTCTGTATTTCCAAAAGCCTTCTAACCCGGATCATAAGATCGTCCATATCAAAGGGCTTAAGGATATAATCAGCAGCTCCTTTTTTTAAACATTCGACGGCATTCTCAACACTGCCATAAGCTGTCATGAGGATCACATCGGTTTCAGGTGATATGTGTATTATTTTGTTTAAAAGACGGGTACCGTCAAGACCCGGCATGCGGATATCGGAGAGTACTACCTGGTAAAAATTCTGGTTGACCAGATCCAGAGCCATTTTACCGTCGCCAACACCGTCAACCTGCCAACCGTTCATTGTAAGACGGTCGGAGAGGGTTTCCCTCATGATTTCATCATCTTCGGCAAGCAGGATTCTCGGCATTTACCAGCAACTCTCAATATGGATTTATATTCGGTGTAATATCAAACAGTTTAATTAAATTATATCCTTTCATTTCATACAACACAACCAATATGTTACCTTCTGGTAACATATTGGTTTTAATTTAAACGGTAAGATTTTTTGTCCGGTTGTAGGTGCTTGATTTCAATGCACCATAAACATTCACTACTGCCGTCCAAACCAAAAAACTCCCTGCATAATCACACAGGGAGTTTTTTTGGGGAATATTCATTATATATTTATTGCTTACTGTACAGGAGCGTATGATGTATTTAACTTCATGTCCTCCCACGCCTTGGGATCATACAACCCTTTCTGCGTCTGCTGCTTGACCCATTCTTTGCGCAGACCATTTAAGAAAGTCATTTTTTCATCAACCAGTTTCTGGTATGGCAACCCTATGACCGCCTGTGCCTTCTCCTTTGTGGAAAAATCAGGAGCAGCATAGTCGCCGGCATTATACTTGGCCAGGACGGTACGCAGTTTGACCCGGGCCTCCTGGCCCTTGTTAATTGCCGAACCCAGGATCCTCAATGTTTCTTCAGGGGCATGGAAGAACGAGCCATGGCTGGCAATGGAGTAATCCCATCTCCATTGGGCATGCCTGATGTCCTGCAGAATGCCTTTCATTTCCACCTCGGTGGCACCAAGTTCCCAGGCCTTGCCGGCCTCCAGATGCGCCTTGGCTATAACATCCATTGCCGTCTTGTTAAGTTCTGTTTTTCTTTCCAACTTCCTGGCAACCCTGTCTCTGAAGGCTTTCTCTTCTTCGCTGTGGCAGTTCAGGCAGGTATTTGCCATGTGATCGAGCGGGCTGCCGACATTATGGGATGAATATTTCACCCCGCCCTCGCGCACATAAGGCATATGACAGTCAGCGCAGGCCACGTCGTTCAAGCCATGGACGCCTGTTTTATAGATCTCATAACCCGGATGCTGGGCTTTCAGCATCGGAGTCTTGCTGACTTTATTGGTCCAGTCCACAAAACCTCTGTCGTCATAATATTTTTCCATGGCTTCAGCGCTCAATCCATTATCCCATGGAAATGTTACAACACCTGCGGTCTGCTCCTTACCATTCTTATCAGTCCACTTGGTCTTTTTAAAGTAGTACTCGGAATGACACTGGGCACAGACCAGTGATCTCAAATCCTGATGCGTTGCATCCGCGGCCTTCAGGCTGCCCTCAGCATCCAGGCCCCTTTTGAGAAAATCGCGCGTGATCGTGAGCCTCATGGTTTCATGATCATGGCAATCAGCACAGCCAACTGGGTTTGCGATCTCGCTGCCATGCCTGGCCCATTTGCCGGTGAAGTAATCCAGCTCGCCTATCTTATCAATCAACCGGGGCACATCAGGTGATTTGCAGGTCCAGCACGCGGTTGGCATGGGACCGGTTGCAGCATCCACCGGACCGCCGGTCCTCAGGGTGTTGATATTGTCTTCCAGTATGTAATAATGGCCGCGCGGCGCGTTGTAATCCTTGGAAAAACCATATCCTGCCCACATTACGACCAATGCCGGGTAGTCTGCCAGCATATCGGTGATCTTGTCGCTTTTCCTGGTTTGCCTGTATGAATCATACTGACGCTGATAATATTTGCCCCATTCAGAACTTCGTGATTCAAACTTTTTAATTTGGGGTACTATATCGCCTTTTGGCTGGGCTGCGTGGGCTGCAGTAGTGATGGTTTTCTGTTCCGCCTTGTTTCCATTAATTGAAATTGCCAATAATGCCATGGGCACAATGGCTGCCACTGAAATAATTGTCAGCACTGTTGTCTTTTTCATAACCCGAAATCTCCTCTTTTAAACTTTTATATTTCCTTTATCCCTATATTATCCGGAGTGGTGGTCAAGCTCCTGGTGGTGCCGTGCGGTACTGTCCTGTGACAACTCCAGCATTTGCGGTCGAACTTCTCACTATTGGCTGCTGTCATGTACAATTTGCTATTCTCGATCATCTGGGAGACAATTTCATCGTGACAGTAAATACAATTGTCCTGTATCCTCTTTCTGGCACTTTCGCTTATCCTGATGTTCTCGCCTTTATAAGTATGAAAAGTCATGGCATAGGAATGCTTGAACCCGTCCCTTGATTTTGCCAGGATCTTGCCAACAAGAGGCTCTTGCGGCAGATGGCACTCCACACAGGTGGTCCACTCCCTGTGTGAACTATGCTGCCAGGTTGCATACTCTGTATTCATTGTATGGCAGTTGATGCATACCTTCGGGTCTTCCGACATATATGAGAACATATTGGAAGCGTGCACCAGATAGGCAAACATCCCAACTGCCGCCATAACAGAAAGAGTCGCCACATATTTCATCATGCTTTTAGTTTCCATACTTCACCTCATTCAGTATCCAGATATTTAGGCACCATTATACATTTTTTATTTTTATTAAAGCAAATGCCATGCCAGAAAAAAAATCATACAATATCAACATGTTATCAATTTTTACGATCAAAATGGTACCATTCGGTAACGCTACCAAGGTTATCGTGTTACCAATTAGTAACATGGCGAATATGGGTATATTGTAGAAAAATGAAAATGATTGGCTTGAAAAATGTCAAAACGGGTTAGACAATAACATAAAGATGAATACTTCAACGAACCTCTGAATTGCTTTCAACCGGCAGTTCAAGCAGGAAACTGGTTCCTTCACCTTTCTTGCTTGTCA
>JBDLJI010000118.1:0-6465 GCA_039714455.1 Thermodesulfobacteriota bacterium | reverse complement strand
ATCAATCTGCTTGAATACCTCCTGCATGATCTTGCTCTGGCCAATAATATTATGCCTGCTGTATTTGCTACGCAATTCAGCCTTCAGCGATATATTTTCCTCAATCAGGTGTTTCTCCTTGCTGACAATTGCTTCATGGAGGTTGAGAAACTGGCCGATAAGCATAGCAACCACCGTCAAAAACCTGATATCTTCTTCAAAAGATACCTCAGTATCAAATAACCGGTCCACAGTTAGCACTCCTACCGGTTTCTCAAGAAGTATGATCGGAACACCGATAAAGGAGATCTCCCCTTTGGGAAGTTTTGTGCGTGAGCCTGTGCGGTTAAGAAACAAAGGCTCGGAGTGAATATCAGGAACGACAAAAGGAAACCCTGACCTGAAAACCTTGCCAATAACTCCTTCGTCTACCCTGTAGATACCGCGCAGTCGTTCTTCATTGGTTAAACCGTATGATGCCCTAATAACGAGGTGGCTGCCACTCTCATTCAGCAATACCAGAGTGGCCCTTTCCATCTGTAAAGTGTCGTGCAGGATAGCAAGGGTCTCAGATAATGCCTTATTAAGGTTAAGGGCTGACCCTATAAGCTGAGCTACTTGATACAGCGCCTGGACTTCAAGGAACTCTGTTCCTGAATTATTTGAGGTTTTACTTTGCAATTTTTTACCTATATTTTTTCATTAATGTAATTTTTTCAAAAGTTGCTGCTTATTGCTATTTCATTTTGCAACTGGCGTGCCTTTGTGACATTAATGTGAAATAAAACTGCAAATATTTGATTTTGCATCATAAAATTTTTAATCGCGCCAACAGTACATGGCGAACTATTTACATATTTGTAACTGTCCATACAAATATGTAACGATTATTACATGGATTTTCTGTTCAGTTCCCAATTGTATTACATTTTACATTGTTCCGGGTTCTTCTTTTTTGTCACATTCTTTGCAAATTTGATACTCCGGTTTTCCTCGATTTCTATACCCGACCAAAAGACAAAACAAAAAAACATCTTTTAATATCAGCAAGATACCTTCTTAACTTCAGGATTATTTTGAGAATGGCATGCGCCTTGCCATTAATGAAAGAAACAGCAAACCAATTATCTCATTCATCATAAATTCAAGGAGGATTAACACAATGAGAAAGGTAGCAATCTATGGAAAAGGCGGAATCGGTAAATCTACAACAACTCAGAACACGGTAGCGGGCTTGGTTGAACTTGACCGTAAGGTCATGGTTGTCGGCTGCGATCCGAAAGCAGATTCAACCCGACTTCTGCTCGGTGGACTGGCTCAGAAATCTGTTCTCGACTCGCTTCGCGAAGAAGGTGAGGATGTTGAACTCGATGATATCCGGAAAAAGGGATACGGCGGTACCTGGTGTGTTGAGTCAGGCGGCCCGGAACCAGGTGTGGGCTGCGCCGGTCGAGGGATCATAACTTCAATCAACATGCTTGAGTCTCTTGGCGCTTATGAGGAAAGCGAAGAACTTGACTACGCATTTTACGATGTTTTAGGCGATGTTGTCTGCGGCGGTTTTGCCATGCCTATTCGCGACGGCAAGGCAGAAGAAATATATATCGTTGTTTCAGGTGAGATGATGGCCATGTACGCAGCCAACAACATCAGCAAGGGTATCATGAAGTTCGCCCAGTCTGGTTCGGTTCGTCTTGGTGGTCTGATCTGTAATTCCCGTGCTGTCGATAATGAGCAGGAGATGATTGAGGAATTTGCCAAGAAACTCGGCACCAAAATGATTTACTTTGTGCCCAGAGAAAATGATGTACAGCGGGCGGAAATTAATCGCAAGACGGTTATCGAATGGAAGCCGGAAGTTCCACAGGCTGACGTCTACCGGGGCCTGGCAAAAGCAATTGATCAAAATGAGGATTTTGTCATCCCGACACCGCTTGAAATTGAAGAATTGGAATCATTGCTCATGGCATATGGATTAATGCAAGCCGCATAGTAGAGAACACATCAAAAGCAATATTTAAACAAGGAGAAATAACAAAATGATGATAATGATCAGATCAATAATTCGACCTGAAAAAGCAGATTCTGTGCTTGCAGCACTAATGGATGCAGGATTTCCTGCGGTAACTAAATATTCAGTAGCAGGGCGCGGCAAGCAGCGCGGCATTAAGATCGGAGAAGTAACTTATGATGAAATTCCCAAAACCATGCTCATGAGCGTGATCGATGCTGTTGATAAGGATTTTGTTATTAAGACAATTATGGAAACTGCCCGTTCCAGCGGCAAGGGTGCTTTCGGAGACGGCAAGATCTTTATCAGTGACGTAGAAGAATCCTACACCATCAGTTCCGGTGTCAAAGAAACTGCGTCTGCTAGCGAGGGGGTACCGGCATGAAAGAGGTCATCGCAGTTGTGCGTATAAACATGATGAACCAGACAAAGCAAGCCCTGTCCGACTGTGGTGCTGATGCGTTTTTCGTTCATGAAGCGCATGGTCGCGGAAAAGGATTTGTCAACCCGCAAGTGCTGGAAGGTGCTGAGCAGGGTTATGAGGAAGCCGCAGCACTGCTGGGCGAGAAAGGAAAACTTTACCCAAAACGCTTGGTTACTGTGGTTGTCCCGGATGACCAGGTTAAATGTGTGGTCGAAACAATAATAAACATCAACCAGACCGGCATGCCGGGCGATGGCAAAGTTTTTGTCGCGCCGATTGCTGATGCCGTTCGGGTACGGACAGGCGAAGTCGGCGCGAAATCTATCGCCTAATAAATAAGGAGAGAACAATGGCAACAGCGACAAAGAAAAAGCTCGTTCAGTGGGATCCTACTGATGTCAAGGAAGAGCTTCTTAAAAAATATCCCCCCAAGGTGGCCCGTAAACGTGCCAAGCAGATCCTCATCAACGAGGCGCTGGAGAACGAAACACCTGAAATCCAGGCAAATGTGCGGACGATTCCGGGAATTATCACCATGCGGGGCTGTACATACGCCGGCTGCAAAGGTGTCATCATGGGGCCTACCCGTGACATCGTTAATCTCGTCCATGGCCCTATAGGGTGCAGTTTCTACGCCTGGCTAACCAGGCGAAACCAGACGAACGCGGGGCCGGATGGCGAGAATTACATGACTTACTGCTTTTCCACCGACATGCAGGACTCAGACATCATCTTCGGCGGTGAGAAGAAGCTTGAGAAAGCAATCCAGGAAGCCTATGACCTGTTTCACCCTAAATCCATCGCCGTCTTTGCCACCTGCCCGGTCGGCCTGATCGGCGATGATATCCATACCGTTACCAGGAATATGAAGGAAAAACTCGGCGACTGTAATGTTTACGCATTCAGTTGTGAAGGATATAAGGGTGTTTCCCAGTCGGCCGGACATCATATTGCCAACAACCAGGTGTTCAGGCACATTGTCGGCGAAAACGATGAAGTAAAGCCGGGCAAATTTAAAATAAACCTGCTCGGTGAATACAATATCGGCGGCGACGGTTTCGAGATTGACCGTATACTGAAAAAATGCGGCATTACCAATATTGCCACCTTTTCCGGCAACTCCACCTATGACCAGTTTGCTTCTGCCCACACTGCGGATCTTAATGCAGTCATGTGCCATCGGTCCATCAACTATGTGGCGGACATGCTGGAGACCAAGTACGGCATTCCCTGGATAAAGGTTAACTTCATCGGGGCCAATTCCACCGCAAAGTCGTTGCGCAAGATTGCCGAGTATTTTGGCGATAAAAAGCTGATCGCCACTGTTGAAAAAGTGATTGCCGAAGAGATGCCTGAGGTTGAAGAGGTCAGCAAGGATGTACGGGCCCGGACCACGGGTAAGACTGTAATGATGTTTGTTGGAGCTTCCAGAGCCCATCATTACCAGGGACTTTTTAACGAGATGGGCATGCAGACCATCTCAGCCGGTTACGAATTTGCCCATCGTGATGATTACGAAGGCCGTCAGGTCATCCCTAACCTTAAGGTGGATGCCGACAGTAGGAATATTGAAGAGATTGAAGTGGAAGCAGATGAGACCCGCTACAAACCGCGCAAATCGGCCAAACAGATAGCCGCCCTCGAGGAAGCCGGGTTCAAATTTAAGGATTATGAGGGCATCATCCCTGACATGGACAATGACACACTGGTTATTGACGATCTTAATCAGTATGAGGCGGAGAAACTGGTGGAGTTGATGAAGCCGGATCTCTTCTGTGCCGGCATCAAGGAAAAATTTTCCATCCAGAAGCTTGGCGTACCCATGAAGCAGCTGCACAGCTATGACTCTGGTGGCCCATATGCCGGTTTCAAAGGCGCCATAAACTTTTACAAGGAAATTGACAGACTGGTTAACAGCCGGGTCTGGAGCTACATGAAGGCTCCATGGCAGAAAAATCCCCAGTTGTCGGCTTCGTATAACTGGGAATAGTGCCGCTTGCAGCGAAATTAACAATTGAAAATGGAAAATTAATACCAGGTTTTTCTCATTCTACATTTTTAATTTTCAATTTTACATTAAACATTTGAGGTAACGAAAATGCTTTTACGACACACACCTGAAAAAATAACCGAACGCAGCGCCTTGACCATTAACCCGGCCAAGACCTGCCAGCCTATCGGAGCAATGTATGCGGCACTCGGCATCCATGGATGCCTGCCGCACAGCCATGGCTCCCAGGGATGCTGTGCCTATCATCGCAGCACCCTGACAAGGCACTACAAGGAACCGATCTCCGCCGCAACCAGCTCCTTCACCGAGGGTGCTTCGGTCTTCGGCGGCCAGGCCAATATGATGCAGGCCATAAATAATATTTTTACAGTTTACAACCCTGATATTATCGCGGCACATACCACCTGCCTTTCCGAAACCATTGGTGACGATCTCAAGCAGATCAAAAAAAAGGCAGAAAAAGAAGGAAAAATTCCGGAAGGTAAAGAGTTTATCAGTGCTTCTACTCCTAGCTATGTAGGTTCTCATGTGACCGGCTTTTCGAACATGGTGAAATCCATGGCAGAAATGGCGGAACCGACCGGACATAAAAACGGTATGGTCAATATCATACCCGGATGGGTAGAACCGTCGGATATGGAAGAGCTTAAACGCATCACCAATCTCGTTGGTGTGAAACATATCCTTTTTCCTGACACGTCGGGCGTGCTGAATGGGCCGTTATCCGGTGAATACAAGATGTTTCCGGAAGGCGGCACCACCATCAAGGAGCTGAAATCGACCGGAGATTCCATCGGAACCCTGGCCCTTGGAGAATGGTGTTCAGCCGATGCAGCCCGCTATTTGGATACCAAGTGTAAAGTCCCGTGCAGTATTTTAGATATGCCGTTCGGGCTTATGGCTACAGATCGGTTTATTGATGCCCTGCGAACCGTTGCAGGAACTGTAGTTCCCGAAGAGCTTGCATTTGAGCGCGGTCAACTGGTGGACATGATTTCTGATATGCACCAGTACCTGTACAATAAGAAGGTAGCCCTGGTGGGCGACCCGGATCAGCTTATTGCCATGACCGAGTTCCTCGTATCAATTGACATGCTGCCGATTCATATTGTCACCGGCACACCGGGCAAGAAGTTCGAGAAACGCATTAAGGAAATTACTAAAGACCTGCCTTATGAGGTGAACGTCAAGGCCAAGGGCGATATGTTCCTGCTCCACCAGTGGATCAAGAACGAACCTGTTGACCTGTTGATCGGCAACACCTACTGCAAATACATTGCACGTGATGAAGATCTGCCCTATGTACGCTGGGGCTTCCCGATTCTTGACCGCCAGGGTCACCAGTATTTCCCAACCGTTGGTTACAAAGGCGGTTTACGACTCCTGGAAAAAATTCTTGGTGTCCTCCTTGACCGTAAAGATAGGGATGATCCTGAGGAACAGTTTGAACTCGTATTATAAATAAAGATCTACAGGCGGGGTATTGCTGCCCCGCCTGTTTAAATTAGTAGGCCAAAATGACAATTATTAAATTCCCCAACAAAAATAACTCCTGCTGCTCAGGCAGTAGGGGTCGGCAGGCCAGACTTACTCTGCCGGCAGCCCCACGCCCGTTTCATCGAATTCGTTTTGATCCGATAGTATCTCAATCGAGGGCGGTACCGCCTGGAGGAGCACTCAACTGGCTGAAAGAAAATCTGCAGCAAGGTGCAAAAATCGAGGTTGTGGATATTGACGGCCCCGGAGATCCATTATGTGAAATTGACTGCACCATGGAAACGCTTAATCTCGTCCGTCGGGAATATCCTGATATTGGAATTTCTGTTACCACCCTGGGCGTGGACGCTGGTAAACATGCCAAGCCCTTAGCTGAAGCAGGTGTCACTGAAGTCGCACTCCTTGTAGACGCCGTTGAACATAAAGTGGCAGGCAAGCTCTACGCCTGGATCAGGCCTGGCAGAAAAACAATTCCCCTTGCCCAGGCTACAAAGATGCTTATGGGGGAGCAACAACTTGCTGTTAAGGCCTTTAAAAAGGTGA
>JBDLJI010000117.1:0-6484 GCA_039714455.1 Thermodesulfobacteriota bacterium | reverse complement strand
ATTGATGATTTTAAATGTACAATTTGAAAACTGACAAATAGCTTACAGATTGTGTAAGAATTAAAGAAAGATGAGAAAAATAAGATAGGTTGGCAATTGTAGGAAAATCTATGGAGGGGAATGACCCGGCATGTTGTAACCGGGAAAAGAGATAATGTTTTTTTACCTAAACAAACTATTGACAGGACAATGATCTATAGATTTTCTCCGTTTGTGCAGAGGGTTCAACACCCAAAGTGAGGGCAAGGGTTTTTCGGCAGCGTTTGTATACTGAAACAGCTTCAGCCAGACGGCCAAGTTCTTGATAACATGTCATGAGCCCTTGATAAAATTCTTCAGCCAGATTGTCTACATCCAAGCCCTTGTTGAGGACATCGACAGCCCTGTTCCACTCTTTTTCCTGTTTTAACTGCCGAGCAAAACGGCAGGTGTTTCGTAAAAACTTACTCCGTAAACGTTCACGCATGGTAATGGACCAGAACTCATCAGAATCTTCGGGCAGGAATTGACCCTGGTACAAATTCATTGCCTTTTCAAAAAGGCGGGATTTGTTCACAGATTCTTTTTCAGCCTCTTTCTGGAGCCGTTCAAATGCCCAGGTATCAACCCAGCAGAATCTTTGATCCAGAGAAAGCTTTCCGTCCTGCAATCTGAGTGCCTTTTTATGGCCAAGGAGCTTTCGTAGTCGATGCAGTGTTGAGTTGAAGGACTGGTGAGCCATATCACCGTCCGCATCCGGCCAGAGAGGATAAGAGATCATCTCTTCCTTTACTTCCCTCCCCCTGAAAGAGAGCAATAATTTGAGCATTGCCAATGGTTTCTGCTGTGCCTTGCCTCGCATGATAAGCGGCTTGTCATTCAGTACCAGGCTGAAACGACCAAGAGTGTATATCTTGATAGGCCACGGCCAGCTTTCATCAATAGATGACGGATGAATAGGAAGCAGGCCTCTTTTCTGGATAAGATATCGGACATATTCAACCTCTATATCTTCCTCAAGGGCTTTGGCACAAAGTTTTGCAATAACAGTTGCATTCCAGTGGAGGCTGTTCACATAGCCGTACTTGCGGGCAACTAAAAAACATTTTTCAAGCGCAGCAAGCCCCTTTTTCTCTCTTCCTCGTTCCAGATCGATATAGGCCTTGTGGAGATAAAAATTAAAATGAGTCGACTCCAAGCCAATCTTATTGTACAAAGCTTCACTTTCTGCAAGATACTGGTCAGACTCCTGATAATTCCCCAAGTTATGATGAATAAAAGCAAGCCAGGTTTTTTTTAGCCCATGGATGGTCGGTATGCCAACAGCACTTGAATAGTGATGCCCTTTATCTGCATAAAACATGGCCTGCTCCCAATCGCCTTTTAAAACGTACAACCAATTCATCTGGGAGTAAAAATAGCTTTTTGCCCAGTCGTTCATGTGGTCGATGGAAGCAAGTATTTTCTCGATAGGGAGCTGAGCACCTTCAACATCACCCTGACTGAGAGCGGCTGAGATGCTATAGTTTAAGAGAAAATGATCAAACAGGTGGATACCGAATTCCTCACCTATTTTTAAAGCTTTAGCAATAATTGTGTTGCAATCGTCAAAACGGGCGGTGAGCCATAAATAGAAGGCCTCCCACTGCAGTTCCATCAGATTGGCCATAGGCGGAACCGAGCTGGAGTTGACATATGACTTGAATGACTGAATAAAAAATTCAGCCTTGATAAAGTTATGGGCAAATATCTGCGAGGCACAGAGAATATGAAACATCTGCAGCCTGGTGGCCATTTCAATATCGGTTTCAACCAGTTTTGCAACCCGGTTAAGCCATGTCTCGTAGTCCTTGTGAAACGGCTGTCTGAGCACTATGGCTTTAAAGACACTGGTGGTCATTCGCACCTCGATTTCAAGAGATGGGTAAGGACCATATTTTTCCTTGATCTCCTCAAAAACTTCAAACCATCGGTCATATTCATCAAATTTCGTAAAGCAGAAATTGATCGAATCAGCCACTCCAGACCAGGCCAAAAACAATCCTGCCCGATCATCCTTTTTCTTAAAGAGATGAAACGCTTCTTCAAAAAGAGTTTTGCTCTCGTGTGGAGCAAAAGGCATACGGGCCATTGCCAACCAGTAGATAAGCCATGGTGTTTCAGAAATAACAGTTTCCGGAATACTCTTAATCCATGAAGCCAGGAGTATATTTCTACCCTGTCGGACAAGTAGAGGGGCTTGACTGAGGATGAGAGAGGAAAGGGGTTCCCAGTCGCCAGCGGCCTGCAGAAGCCTTACGGCCTGTTCAGTCTGTTTTGATTCAATGAGAACAGTTGCAGCCATATGCTTCATGCCGATGAGGTATCGCCTGCTGTATGTTTTTTCCGCTCTTTGCTGCAGAAATTTCTGGAACAGGGGGTGAAACTGATAGGATATAATGGGTTCGGTACGCTTTACTGTAAAATGGTTTTTACGATTGAGCATAGAGAGAATGGTACTGGCATCTGAATGACCGCTTACCTTATTTGCCATTTCCGGGGTGGCAAAAGGCAGCAGTGCAGTTTTTAATAGAAAATCTCTGGTATCTTCGTCGTGGCGCTCAAATATCTCACAGGAAAAATAATCAAAGATCTCTTCAGGCGTCCCTTCAATAATATAACGAAGTGCTTCAAAGTGATCCGGACTGGCTGTTTCAATAAGCAGATGAAGTCCAGCTACCCATCCATCAAGCTGTTTGTAAATATCCAGCATAATCTCTCTGGGCACTTTTTTGATGCATCGCATATCAAGAATTTTTTTAAATTCCTTTTCGCTCAGACGGAGATCGTACCAATCAAGGGTATCCATCAATCGGTTTGCCTTAAGACGGGAATAGTTGGGCGGCGCTGTTGTGCGGCTAATAAAAATCAGGTTCATGCCTTCCGGCATGCGGGTCAATCCTTCCAAAAGGACATCATGCAATGGGCAGTCTTCCTCTACCCCCTGATAATTGTCAAAAACAACAACACATTGCTGCTGCAGATAAGTGAAAAGTTCTGCAAAAAAATTGCGGCTGAATCCCGGGATGCCTAATGAATATTCAGGAGTGAAAAACGGCAGGGATTTTTGGCGGTGAGGAGCGACTTTTTTACCAGCCAGGCCGAGATAATAAAAAAAGGTGGCCAGATCGCTATCACCATCATCGATTTGATACCAGAGACACGGAAGATTTCTTTGTTCAATATAGCTGGTAACAAGAGTTGTCTTGCCTGAGCCACCAGGCCCGGCAACCCAGATGACGGGTTTTTTGCGCAATGCATCAAGCTTTGAGAAAAGTGACGTGCGAAGCAACATGCCATCGACCCGAGGACGGGTTATTTTAGCAAGATTTGCATTCTGTACAACAGTTGTTCTCTCAGCCATATCCCGTCTCACAACTACCTTCAGATACCTGCCGATATATGTCCCTGTTTTCTTGTCATCCGTTATCATTTGAAGAAAGTGACAGGTTACAAATAAAAAAACACACAAAACTTCTAATATCAAGCAGAAGCTATCAAGGTGGAGTAGGCGAACTACACTGCAGGAAAAAAAGATGGGGTTAGACGAATAGAGTATCTTTTACAGAAGAAACACTATTGACACCCATATTGAAATTTCAAATGGCAATCATAATCGGTTTTTTTAAAGACCTCTGAGAATTTTGTAATAATTCATTAACGATAAGGTTCTAGTACCAAAGTACAATTGAAATTGATTATTCAATTGTTTAATCTTTAAGGAAATAAGAAAAAGCCAAACCTGCTGTGAGGCAGGGCTGGAAAGCCATAAAAAATATAAGGAGGATATATTGACATGGACGCATATCTTTCAACTGGGCTTGGAATTCTCGTTTCAATTATTCTGTTTCTGTTTGCGTACCATCAGACTATTGGGGCAAAGAGGGAACGAGCTAAAAATGCCAATCAGGATATTCATAGATCATTTATGCAAAGAATGATTTTTGAAGAGTATACTCCAAAAATCAAAGATTTAACTAAAATCGTTGAGGGAAAAGCAAGAGAGTTTCAAGTCTCAATAAATGACTTGTTATCAGAAGAACAAATTCTGAATGCTCTCTTTACTGAAGTTTTCGATAGTGACCTAATCTCTCCTAGTCAGCGTGTTGAGATTAAGAATAGATTGAATGAATGCCTTGATCGAATTAATCAAGAGTCTGAAGAACCATGCATTATCGACTTTAGACAGCTATCATTAGAGAAAAAACAGAAATCAGAAAATATTTATATATTGGTTGGAACCGCTTCCCTATTAGGTGCAACAAGTTCCCTTGCCTATACTTTTATTGAAACAAAAACCCTTAATACTGAATGGCTTCTGTCAGGGGTTGGTGTACTGGTAGCAAGCGTTGCTGCTCTTTCCGCTATCAGTGTAATTCGAAAAAACAAGGAGGTGGTTGAGCAGCCAGCACGGCGTGTAGCACAAATGGTTTCTTCTGAGTTTGAGAATGAAGTCACAAAAATATTAGAAAAGCAAAAAAATAAATACTCTATTTCTCCGTGGCATGGAGGAATGCGACCTGATTTTGTTCTTGATATGAAAGGCAAAAAAGTAGTGATAGAAGAAAAAGCGTGGAATAATGTTATTCCTTTACACCAAATCTGAAGAACAACGGATTATCTTATTGAGCTAGCCAGCACCGAGGGCGTCGATCAAGTATTATTGGAACCAACATAGAAGCAGCAATGTAAACTTGCTTTAAATGCTTTGTTAGATTTCTATTTAAAGTATTAAAACTGTAAGCGGTAAAGGGAACCATCATTTTTTTTACAAGCGCCACGACCTTTTCCAGCCCGGTTGCCTACAAAGTATTCGCATTGCATCTTATTACCCCTGTCACCATAGAGTGAGGCAATGCCTGGGCTAGTACCTTGTAGTCTTAAGACAGTCGATGTGCCAGTACCGAAAGCACCTCCTTCAGTTCCATAAACGTTTGAGAGGAGGTTACCAAAATTAAGATTAATGGCACGACCGGTTGTATATTCACCGCTGAGAGTTTCACCATCTGGCATGACAATTGTTATTTCACCATAACCTGTTCCATAGTCACTATACTTGGCTTTAAGCACACCAGTAGTCGAAGCCAAGTCATTAACAGGATATAACCGAGCATGTTTGGTACAGGCCACCAAAAACAGTAGAACAAACACCAACAAAGCCAGTTTCTTCATGGGAATCTCACTTTATTTTTCTGAATTCATATTTCTTTCCAACATCTATGGTTTTGTAATACAAAATCTGACTCAACATGTACAGTGGCAATGTTGGCAATTTAAGAATGGTCCACGACTGTAAAGAGATAGCAGAAATGACAAATTCAATAATAGTTTGTTACTTGGCTTTGTTGTATATCTTTTCTTAAAGTTCTTTTTGAGAGTTTCTGGACTTCTTCAATTTGACTTTGGGACATCTTTTCTAGCATCTTGCCCCTGTGCTCTTTAGCAAAATAATGACCTAGTTCTGCCGCTTTTGTATACCAGAATAAAGCCTGTATATAATCCTGCTGAGGTTCATCGTCATATTCATATATCTGTCCCAATAAATATTGAGCATGAACAAATCCTTGTTCTGCCGCTTTTGTAAGCCAATAGACAGCCAGTTTTGAGTCCTGTCGAACTTCTTCACCATAGCCATAGTTATATAAGTTACCCAATTTATATTGAGCATTAACATGTCCTTGTTCTGCTGCTTTTGTATACCAGTAGATAGCATACCTAGTGTCCTGTGGAGTTCCTACACCATGATAATATAGTAATGCTAAATTAAATTGAGCATCTGCATGACCTTGGTTTGCTTTTGGCTGAAATAACTGAAAAGATGTTATTCCTTCATCACTTACAGCTAATACTTTCTGGGGCAAACAAACAGAAACAAGTCCTAACATAAAGAATATCAATAATAATTTAGACACAAGTTTCATAATTGTAATTGTCGAGCTAACATAACAAATGTTATAGTCAATCATGGGTGTAGAATGTGTGTATTGGTAATATATTGTGGGGGAGGCCTCACTGCTTTACAGGAAAGAAATATAATAGACATTTTTTTAATCAGAGAAGCTATCATCACGCATCGCGCCGATGATATAAGGTAGCAGTGAGACCTTCTTTACCGACATTCCCCTACTGTTTTTATTTGCAATAAATGAACCAACATTCATTAAAAAAAAACTATTTCAATAATCAAAGGGGATTACAAAGAAAACGGCACTAACAATTATTATTAATAGGGGAAATTGGGGATTATCTGATGTATCAAAGTGACATTATTTGTCAAATGTTATGACATTATTTGTCAAATGTTATAGATATAATATGTTAAATGTTATAGACATCTAATACCCAGTTGGGATTTTAACTAAATACGGCTGAGATAGAAGTCCATATATCTCCTATGTGTAAGATCAACCCCTGGTTTTAAAAATGATACGAATTTGAACCCAACCAATCTCCTATCCGTGGTATT
>JBDLJI010000116.1:0-6499 GCA_039714455.1 Thermodesulfobacteriota bacterium | reverse complement strand
AGCAGGATAATGCGAACATGCGGCATACTCTACCAGAGCGGCGCCCTTTGGAGTTCCATGACACTGGCTGAGAATGTGGCCTTGGCCCTGGAAGAATATTCAGGCCTGACACCCCGGGATATAAAAGATATTGTTTCACTCAAGTTGGCCCTGGTCGGCCTTGCAGGGTACGAGAACTTCTATCCTTCAGAGATCAGCGGCGGTATGCGGAAAAGGGCGGGACTGGCACGGGCCATGGCCCTTGATCCAGAGATACTGTTTTTTGATGAACCCTCTGCAGGTCTTGATCCGGTTAGCGCCAAAAGACTTGATGACCTGATTCTCGAGTTGCGTGACAGCCTGGGTACAACAATAGTAATTGTGACCCATGAGCTGGCCAGTATCTTTGCCATTGGTAACAATTCCGTGTTTCTTGATGCGGACACCCGCACAATGATTGCCCAGGGCGACCCGCACAGGATGCTGGCTGAAACAGAAGATCCTAAAATAAAAGAATTCCTCACCAGGGGCGAAATCGCTTCTGCTGAGATCATTGCAGGGTAGGTGAATGAAAACTTTGATATGGGATAGCATATGAGTAAAGAGGTGAATAAGGTTGCAATTGGCGGGTTTGTTATCGGGGGCATAGGGCTTGCTGTTTTGGCCATACTGGTGTTCGGCTCCGGTAAATTCTTTCAGAAGAAAAGCATGCATGTCCTGTTCTTTGAAGGATCGGTGAAGGGGTTGAATGTAGGTTCGCCGGTAAAGTTCCGCGGCGTTGATATAGGCATGGTGAAGAATATCCAGCTTTCCATTAATCCCGATGATCTCGAGTTTTTTGTCCCGGTGCATGTTGAGATCTTTGAGAATAGGATATCCATTTTGGGTGATAAGAGGGTGGAGCAATTTGATGATGAGGAAGCAGTAGACACCCTGGTGGCCGAGATGGGGTTGCGGGCCCAGCTGCAGATGCAAAGCCTGCTGACCGGCCAGCTCTTCATTAACTATGATTTCTATCCGGATACACCCATAAAGAAAGTCGGCCTGGATGAAAAAGTATATGAGGTCCCCACTATTCCGACGACATTGCAAATATTTACCGAAACTGTACAAAAGATAATCGCCGATCTACGCAAGGTGAATTTTCAGGATATTGTGGAAAATATTTCGCAAACAACCAAAGGTGTCAACGAGTTAGTTAATTCGCGAGATATGCGGGAATCCATTACGAATTTTAATGGTGCCCTTCAGGATCTGCAGAAGCTGATACAGAGTACGGATGAGCTTGTGGGGAATGTCAATGGTAAGGTGGAATCGGTGGCGGACAGCTTTGAGTCCACCATGGATGATACCCGTGAGCTGGTGAATAATATTGACAGCCGTGTTGATCCGGTTGCAGCAGATATTGAGGCAACCCTGGCAGCAGTCAAATCTTCATTTGAAGAAGCTGAAAGTTTACTCGTCGAGGCACAAAAACTGATATCAGAAAATTTCAAACTGCGTCAGGAAATTATCCTCACGCTGGAAAGCATGTCTGATGCCTCACGTTCAGTGGAAGAGTTGGGAGACTATCTGCAAAGGCATCCGGAATCACTTATAAAAGGGAAGAAATAAAGCGGAAGGAGAGGACCATGATACAAAGAATTCTTGCACAGGCTATTGCTGTGACACTAGGCATTGCAATGCTTCTCCAGGTTGGCTGCGCCGGTCGTTCTAAATCATCCAGTTTTTATGTGCTCAGCCCTGTGGCCGATACAGAGTTTGGAATGAAAAACACGTCCGGGGAGAGCAGCGATATTTCAATCGGTATATCTCCTGTTTCTCTCCCCAAGTATCTGAAGAAATCCCAGATTGTAACAAGAACCGGCAATAATGAGTTGCACCTGGCAGAGTTTGACCGTTGGGCAGGAAAGATAGAGGAGGATATAGGGAGCGTTATAGCCGAGAACCTGACGTATTTTCTTTCAACGGACAATGTTCTTTCCTATCCTTCAATGGAGGCAATAGAGTTAGACTATAATGTTAAATTGGACATAAGCAGATTTGACGGCAGTCTGGGAGGCCAGATGGAGTTGGTTGCCCGCTGGGCAATTTTTGATGGCGCCGGAAATAGCTTATACGGCGTTAAGGCTACACATATAATCGAGCCGACCAAGGGAGGCGGCTATGCTGACATGGTTGCAGCCCAGAGTCGCGCTTTGGCTTCTCTCAGCCGTGAATTGGCGGATGCTATAATACAGATGTCAGGCAAATAAGAGGTAAGGGGCCACAAAGGTGTATTAATTCGATACAGGGTGTGACACTGAACAAAAAAACAACTGCCGAGGAGAGAGATATGATTGGTGAACTTGATCCCATTGAAGGAAATTGGTACCACGATATTGGCAAGGAGAAGAATTTCATGGTGGTGGTTGTGAGCGAAACCGGAGGCACCGTGGATGTCCAGTATTTTGATGGAGATATTGAAGAGCTCGAAATGGAAGAGTGGGAAGAGATGGATCTTGAGGAAATCGAGCCTCCCGAGGATTGGACCGGTCCCCTGGATAAACTGGAGCCCGATGACCTGGGCTATGAATAAGAGCAGCATAAAAGTGTTTGAATAATGCAGCCTATCCATGAACTGTTAAACCGCATCCACTGGGATCCTGAGTTTGGACGCGGCTATTTTGAGATTGGCTACCATGACCGTATGGAAGAAGAAATTGTCAGGGTCTCATTCAAAGAAGTCACCCAGTTACCAGGCAATAAATTTTCATTTCATGTGTTTGACGAAGACGGTATTGTCCATTGTATACCCATGCATCGGGTGCAAGAGGTGTACAAGGATGGGGAATTGATCTGGAAGCGCTAGGTTTTGCAAGGGGCTATCCCGCAGTCACACATTTAAGCAATATGAACAGATTCCGATATAAACTGTATGAGTTATATGCCAGGTACCACCTGAAATTCACGTGCCCGAAGTGCCCCAGTGAGAGAAGGCTGCAAAGGGATCTCAATAATGAAGGTGAGTGTCTCTGGTATACGAGCTGGAAAGCGGGGAAATATAATACCAGGACCTATCAGACATATAGGTTTTTTAAGAAGTTTGGCATCGATAAAGATATTTTTCTAAAATAAAGATAATTGTCCCTTGGGCTGCGTCATACTGACAAGCCTTTCCCATATCTTTACCATGGCCAGCGTATCCAGCCTGCAGTACTCAAGCAGGTCCTGGCGGATTTTTTCTTTTTCATCCCCATCATCCATTTTGGACAGACTGGCGTAGGCAAGCATGGCCATCTCGCCGTCTGCTATTGCAAGATTGTCATAGCTCAGATCAGGGACCATGGCCGGCAGTACATATTTAATCGAATGGCTGCCGCACATCTCCCTGATATAATAATCCTTGTTCCTGAAAGGAGTCATAAGGTCAACGATTCTTGCAATAATGGACTCGATTCCCTCAGCAAACTCCGGGAAGTTTTTTGCTATTTCCTGGAGCCGCGTCACTTCAAATGGTTGATTGTAAACAAGTATGGTTCTGCAGGAGCCGGTATCCTCAAGCAGTTTTTCAATAAAGGGTTGCCGTGGATCAAGACTTGTTGCTTGGAGGAATTCATGGTGTGTAAGCTTGCCGTTTTTTGAAATATGGAGCGAGTACTGGAAAGGCATCTGCTGGTAAGGTCTTTGGCCGTCAAACGACGGCACAGGTTCCATAAAGGTTTCAAAATCCAGGAAACCGATGGGTTCTGAGATTTTTGAGAGGAATTCCCTGATATTCCTGGTATTTACAAATTTTCTCCCGGTCAATTCCGCTTCGACCTGGATCTGCATGTTGTCCGACAGGGAAAAATCAGGCGGGATATCCTGCAGGTGAATAACACCTCCGTAGTAAAGGGCAAACTTACGGTTACTGCGCAAATTTGCGATGTCAAAGACGGAATACTCCGGAATATGCTGCCAGCAGTAAGACTTGAAGTCGCACTCATATGGGGCGGTACAATAAGGGCCGATGTCAATGGACGGTTCCCCGCCTTCAAGGCTCTGGCGTATGTCCCCAAGTTGCTGTCGGATATCAGCCTGCCTGCTCAGCGTCAAGTCGGTGACATCATCTACAACAAAGAGAGCCCGCAGGTCAAGCTCACCTATCCTGGTGTACTGGTTGTTCAGGTGTACAAGGAACACCCTGGTAACATCGAGGCCGGTCCCTTTTGCCACATAATACTGAATAGCGGTATCATTGATAAAAATATCCTTGGTCGCGGTAGAGGATTTGACCTCATACATTTCCCAGCCATTTTTCCCTTTCCGCAGAATGTCAACCATGGCAAGCACGTTGTCATGGCGGAATGTCGCTTCGTAGACAGTTTCTGCGCCGGATGCAATAAGTTCCTGTGTTTTTTGAATATTTTTTGAAATACCGCTTTCGTATTCCAGGCCGATACCACCTGGGAAAAGTTGCTGCGCCAATATTCCCACCTCGGTGCCCGCATCAAAACGGGCCTGTAAAGCTGCGTCGGGTTTCTGCTGCAGGTCCCGCCTGTTTTTTAACAGCCATAAGGATTTATGGCATTGCAGGCCGCGGGTGAACTGTGATTTTGAGAGAAAGATTGGTCTGGGTGTTTGCATGTTTTTATTATCTTTGAAAAAGCTGATGAAAGCAATGCGGAACTGCACGGAACAGGGAAATTTAATTTTATATCGGGTTGGTCTATAATTTTCTGATAAATTATAGTAGTGTACGATCGGCGTTAATTAGTTGATCTTTGGATATAATGATCAATCCTTACAAAAGGAGGGCAAAATGGAAAAGAAATACCTGAAAAAAGTGCTCAAAAGCCTCAGCATTGCCGGCCTTGTTGCAGGCATGACAGGCGTAGCCATGGGCGCCGGCGGCTGAAGCGGTACTAAAAAGGGTGCAGTTAGCACCCAGGGAAAACAGGAAGCGCCTGCTCCTGGATACGGTGCAGAGGCGGCTAAGGAAGCTGCTCCAGGGTATGGTGAAGAGAAAAAAGAAGCTGCCGCAGGGTATGGCACCCCGGCACCTGGTTATGGTGAAGAGAAAAAAGAAGCTGCCGCAGGTTACGGCACCCCGGCTCCAGGATACGGCAGTGAGAAAAAAGAGGGTGCTCCTGGCTACGGTAAATAAAGCTGAGGCTTAAAAAACAGAATAGAAGAAAATTATACAATTTACTGAAAAGGGGCTGGTTGATTATTCAATACAGTCCCTTTTTTTATTTTTTTTTGGGGGCCAGCTTTTGTGCTTTTTCAATCAGTTCGGCCAGGGAAACCATCTTGGGTGTAGAGGGAGTTTCAAAAGCGTCCTGCCATTCGGCAGTTGAAAGTTCCTGCTGGAGATATTCCACGACCTGGAAATGAATATACCAGCAGTCAAGGGTCTTGAAACAGGGCAATCCCATATTTTCCTGCCTGCAGTATGAAAAATGGATCTGCTGGCCCAGCCTTGGGCATCTGATCTGAAAGGAATCATCCGGTGGTGTGCTTGTCAGCTTCATAATTTATTACTCTTGCGCGTAATGTTCCTCATTCTGTAACGCTTGGGCTTGGAAGGAATAATTTCCTTGGAACAGCAATCTTTTAAAGGCAGTTTGGCTTACCCTATACAGAATGGCTGTTTTGGTCAACAGGACTGGCGCATTGCCATGAAAAATGTCCACACCCTTTCTCTTTCCCCTTTTGTCATTATAGTTTCTTTATACACAGGAATTATTGAGGGAATAATGTCATTTAAAAAACTGCCGGATAACCGGGGATTGATCTATGTACCGGATTGTAAACCGGAGAACAGGAAGAATCCATGCCCGGATTGCTTCTCCTGCCAGTGGTGCGGCAACGAACGCTGCCGTCTCTGCCGTGAAAAGGCTCCCCAAAAAAGAAAAACTGTACCCCTCGCTCATCCCTTGACCTAAGTCATTCCGTCTCTCTGCAGTTTCGTATATATTGGATGCAAATTTTTTAAAGGAGCCAAGAGCATGAAACTTCTCAATGATATGGGAAATCGGCCGATTAAGGAAGTGATCGAATCCCACCCAAAAATTGGCGATATTCTGGATAATTATGAAATAGGCTGCATCAAGTGCAGTATAGGCACCTGCTTTCTCAAGGAGGTGGTTGCGGTTCATGTCCTGGGAGATGATATTGAAGCGATGATCGAGAAAGAGATTAATGAGTATCTTAAAACCCTATAAACTCAAAGTTGCAGAGGCACAGAGCCACTCTCTAAATGCAGAATGTTCAATGTGAAATTAAAGGAGCAGATACTCTGGTGTACAGAGGGGAATGGTAGATTTTCTCAGGTTTGGCGTGATGGAGTGTTGGAAGCCAAAAACAAAAATCTGCTTTCTTTATCAAATATTCCAGAAGTTTAAATTTCTTTCCCTTGACCCCTGGAAACCTCGATCCCTTGGAACCTTTTTTTCATTCAAACTCTTTTCTAAATTTTTCAAACTCGGACTGCAGGGTATCAAATTCCTGCCTCAACCTCTGCACTTCTTCCTCCAGAGCCGCGATCCTTTCATTT
>JBDLJI010000115.1:0-6560 GCA_039714455.1 Thermodesulfobacteriota bacterium | reverse complement strand
TTTTCATGGTTTGGGGCGATGGAGTGTAACCAAAAAAAGTACAAAAAATTATACCCTGGCCATTATGGAAAAAAAGAGGAAAAGGGATGAATTCTGCCTCTATACTGAGTTTTTTCATGAAAAATATTTATTTAATAAAGTGGCACATCAATTGCATTTATTTCAGTAAGAGTGATACTCTTATCTCCTTTCTCCTGAAGAAGGTCTACTTTGTCCCCCAAAGTCGGCCTTTTTCTATTTATGGCAACCTGTAAATGTTCCCCTGATCTCCCTGTGGTCTGTTAAATGCTTATAAATTCCACCTCCGTTGCATTATTACATTACAAGCAATATATCCGAAAGGAAATGGCAGAAGCAGTAGCTCAGCTTTGTGCAGCTTTGCAGTTCAAGGTGACAACCGGAACCCGTGTTCTATTGAAACCGAACCTGTTGAGCGGCAGAAGCGCAGAGCATCTTGCCTGTACACATCCGCTATTCGTCGCTGCTGTGGCAGAATGGTTCGTGGAGCAGGGTGCTTTAGTTGCGATAGGCGACTCTCCTGCTTTTGGATCTGCCCAGGGAGTTATGCGTTCAACCGGGATCGAAAAAGCTCTTGCCGGACTACCGGTTAAGCAGATCAATTTTGATCGTTCGGAACCTGTCAGGCTCGCCGGGGGGGTGAAAGTGAATGTGGCGAGTGCCGCCCTGGAATGTGATATGCTGATTAACCTGCCACGGGTAAAGGCGCATAGCCAATTTTATATGACACTGGCAGTAAAAAATTACTTTGGTACGGTTGTCGGTTTTCAGAAACCAGGATGGCATTTGCGTTATGGGAACCGGGAAGGCAGATTTGCCTCTCACCTGGTAGACCTGCTGGCAGTGCTTCCAGCAGGTGTGACATTTATAGACGGAATTATTGCCATGCATGGTACCGGTCCTCTTTCCGGCGGGCCATACTCACTGGGGGTTGTTGGTGGAGGGCTCAACCCGGTCGCAGTTGATACCGCATTGTTACGGATTTTAGGACTCGACTTTAAAAAAAGTGCTATTTGGCAGGAATGCGCAAAACGCGGTCTTGCAGGGTCAGATCCGGACAGGCTTGATTTCCCCTTATTAAAACCTGCTGAATTCAGGGTTGATGGCTTCAGGGCGCCTCCAATTCTTAAGCCTGTTTCCTTCAACCCGCTGCGAATGATGGTCAGTGGTTGTAAACGTTATGCAGCAAGACTTAAAGAATCCTCTTGAAAGGCTAAAACGTAGCGGGTAATCTTCAGCCTGTTTCTGTTTAAATTATGGTTTTTTATCCTGCTTTAGAATGGTTTAAAGCAGTTTGAAAAAATGACTCTTCTCTGAAAGTACTTTTGCAGGCCAAACTACGGGAGAATTTATATGTTTCAACTAGAAGGCAAGGTAGCGTTGATTACTGGTGGCTCAAGAGGGATTGGCAAGGCAATTGCTATCAAACTTGCCCGGAACGGGGTCCACGTAGTAGTAAATTATGTTCGTCACCGCAGGGATGCGGAGGAAACTGCAAAAGAAATTGAAAACTGCGGTGTCAAGTGTTTGCTCGTCAAAACGAATGTGGCAAAAGATGATGATGTCAAAGCCATGTTTGAAGTTATAGGCAAGGAGTTCGGAGTTTTGGATTTCATGGTGAGCAATGCTGCCTCTGGAGTTTTGAAACCCGCACTTGAGTTGAGCAGCCGTCATTGGAACTGGGCAATGGATATTAATGCCAGGGCTTTGCTGTCACTGGCACGGGAAGGTGCTGGGTTCATGCAGCAAGGAGGCAGAATCATGGCTGTCTCCAGTCTTGGTGCCGTGCGGGCCATTGAAAATTACACTGCTGTTGGCGCTTCAAAGGCAGCACTTGAATCATTGGTGCGCCATCTGGCTGTTGAATTGGGTCCCAGAGGCATCAATGTGAATACCATTAGTGCAGGTGCAGTGGATACTGCAGCCTTGAAAAAATTTCCCAACCGCGAGGAGATTCTGGATACTGCGATCTCTAAAACTCCATTGGGCCGTCTGACCAAGCCTGAAGACGTCGCAGACGTTGCCCTTTTTTTATGCAGCGATCTTGCTGCAATGATACAGGGGCAGACCATAGTTGTTGATGGTGGCTACTCCATCCGGGGGTAAAGTCCGATGAGCCATCGGCTATATCCCATTTCCAGCGTCATCGACCGTCCGGCATGGAAAACCATAGCCGAGCCGACTCTTCCCCGGAGTCTCCCGTTGGTCGTTTATACCCCTCAGGTAAGCGATAGACTCCGAGGGGGTACTAAGAAGAGTGCCTTGAAAGGGTGCTTATCTGAACCTGGGGTATAGCCGACGGCTCATAGATTTAGGATAATCAATAACCTGCTGCGTAATTTTTTCATTACTCCAAAGGAGAATACATGGTCCGACACAGTTTCCGCTGGTTCAGTTTGGTTTTATTGATTTTTCTTGCAGGCGGCCTCGTGTGGTACAAGATGCGTCCCAAGGAGATAGAGGTGACAGTTGCGCCGGTGACACGTGGCACGGTTGAGAAATTAGTGGCAAACACGAGGGCAGGTACACTGAATGCCTGCCGCAAGGCAAATCTTTCACCCGGTACGGGCGGTCAGATCAGCCTCCTGACAGTTGAGGAAGGAGATTCAGTCAAAAAAGGGAAGTTGCTGCTGGAGCTTTGGAACGATGATCTTAAAGCCGAGGCAATCCTGGCAGAGAGTCAAATGAAGGTTGCGAAAGCAAGAGCCTCTGCTGCTTTACTGCAGGCGGAAATAGCCAAAAGGGAGGCGGATCGCATGCAGCAGCTTCTCCATGACAATGCTATATCCGACCAGGATGCGGACAAGGTATTTACCGAGGCAAAAGTCAAACAGGCCAGTTATAAGGCAGTCCTGACCGAGGTGCAGGCCAGTCAATCCCGACTCGGGGTGATAAAGGCCCAGCTTGATCGTACCAGGCTGATAGCGCCCTTTGACGGAATCGTTGCAAAGATCAATGGAGAATTAAATGAATACGTTACCCCGTCACCCCCGGGAATTCCTACCCCCCCGCCCATTGAATTCCTCGATACCAGTTGCTTCTATGTCACGGCACCAATAGATGAAGTTGACGCACCTGCTGTAAAGACCAACATGGATGCGCGGGTTATCATGGATGCATTCGGTGATACACATTTCCCGGCCAGGGTCCGTCGTATTGATCCCTATGTGCTTGATCGGGAGAAACAGGCGCGTACCGTGGATGTGGAGGTAGAGTTTATCGATGATGAGGATGGGGAAAAATTTCTGGCAGGCTACAGTGCTGATGTCGAAATAATTATTGAAGTAGAACAGGATGTGCTGCGCATTCCAACCCAGTCCCTGCTGGACAACAACAAGGTATATGTATACCAGCCCCAGAGCCGGACCCTGCAGGAAAGAGTTGTCCAGGTAGGTCTGTCAAACTGGGACAACACCCAGGTCGTTGAAGGTCTGCAGGAAGGTGATTCTGTGGTTATCTCCACTGACCGGCCCGGCCTGAAAGATGGTGTCCCTGTAAAAATCTCCGAAGAAAAATGATAAGGCTCCAGAATATCGAAAGGGTTTTCCAAGTGGGTGAGGAAGAGGTCCATGCTCTCCGTGATGTCGTTTTTTCTGCTGCAAAGGGTGAATATATCGCCATCATGGGGCCCTCCGGTTCAGGTAAATCCACCCTTTTGAACATAATAGGGCTTCTTGACAGGCCGGACAACGGCACCTACGAGCTTGATGATATCATGACAACAAGCCTGGATGATAAAAAGCAGGCAAATGTCAGGCGTCACAAGATCGGTTTTGTTTTTCAGTTCTTTCACCTGGTGCCGCGTCTTACTGCCGAACAGAATGTCGAATTGCCGCTTGTTCTGGCCGGTGTTAATAAAGCAGAAAGGCGAAAGCGTGTCCTTGAAACACTTGAAGCTTTTGGCATAGGGGACAGAATACATCACCGCCCGGACCAGCTTTCCGGTGGACAGCGGCAGCGGGTTGCCATTGCCCGTGCCACCATAATGAAACCAACAGTCATATTAGCCGATGAACCTACCGGCAATCTGGACCGGGCATCCGGCAATGACGTGATAAAGATCCTCGAAGAATTAAACCTCCAGGGTATCACATTGATCATGGTGACCCATGATCCGGAATTGGGGATACGTGCCAAACGCAGGGTAAAAATGGTGGATGGGCGTATCGAAGAAGATACAGGTCACCCGGGCTAGAACAGCAGTCAAAAAAAATATTCAATTGCCTGAAGGAGTAGTGAAATGCGGATCAGGGACATCGCGCTTTTCAGCTTGCAGGCGGCAACCGCCAGCCGGGGCCGAACTATTCTGACGCTGCTTGCTATGGCTATCGGTGTCTCTTCGGTTATCCTTCTGATCTCACTTGGCGACAGTGCCAGGCGTTATGTCATAGACCAGTTCGCCTCTCTCGGAACTAATCTCCTGATAGTCATCCCGGGCCGCTCTGAAACCACAGGCGGACCGCCGCCGCTCCTTGGAGAAACCCCAAGGGATCTCACTCTTGATGATGCCATAGCTCTGACCCGTTCCACTGCCATACGCCGTGTGGCTCCCATCATCGCCGGATCTGCCCCGGTTTCCGTTAAACAACTGGAAAGGGAGATGATTGTGCTTGGCTCGAGTGCTGATCTTCTTGAAGTACGGCGTTTGAGTATGGGGCAGGGCAGCTTCCTGCCAACCGGTGACTTGGACCGTGGTGGGAATATTTGTGTTATCGGATCAAAGGGCAAGAATGAACTTTTCGGCAACCAGCAGGCCCTCGGTAAATGGCTCAGGATCGGTGACCGCCGTTTTCGGGTAATTGGTGTTCTGGCTGATACCGGGGTGTCACTGGGAGAGGATATGGGCGAAGTGGTCATAATTCCAGTGGCAACAGCACAATCGCTTTTCAATAAAGTTTCTTTGTTTCGTATAGTGGTTGAAGCTTCCAATGAAGATGCTATTGGGCGCGCCAAGGAGGCAATACTTTCTATTATCCGGGCCCGGCACGAGGGAGAGGATGACATCACCGTTATCACCCAGGATGCAGTACTTGCCACATTTGACAAGATATTCAGGGCGCTTACCATGACTGTCGGCGGTATCGCGGCCATCAGCCTGGTGGTGGCAGGTATCATGATCATGAATATCATGCTGGTGGCTATCTCCAGTCGGCGTTCAGAGATCGGTCTGCTGAAAGCCTTGGGAGCGCCGCAGTCACAGATCATGGGAATGTTTCTGACTGAGTCGGCACTCCTGTCCATTGCCGGAGCATTACTGGGGTTTATCCTGGCCTTTGGCGCCATGGAAGTGTTGGCAGGTTTTTTTCAAGAATATTCTTTAGCGATTGCACCCTGGTCTCCATTTATCGCCTCCGGCCTGGCCCTGGGTACAGGGATTATTTTTGGAGTGCTGCCGGCACGGCGGGCCTCAATGCTGGAACCGGCCCTGGCTCTGTCACGCAGATAGGATTTTCTGAATCCGGTATAAATAAATTTGCTCAAAGATTCAGTAAAGTTGAAACGCGAGGAAATATGCACATACAGGATTTTATCCAACTGACTACTAATGCTGTGCAATCACAACGTATGCGTAGTTTTCTCACTGCATTGGGTATTGCTGTCGGCATTGGCTCTGTTGTGCTGCTCACCTCTCTCGGGGAGGGACTGCACCGTTATATGCTTGCCGAATTTACCCAGTTCGGCACAAATCTTATCGGTATCAATCCAGGCAGGGTAACAACACATGGTGTTTCCGGTGCCCTGATAAGTAATGTCAGGCCGTTGAGTATCGAAGACGGGCAGGCACTCAAAAAAATTCCGCAAGTGGTGGATGTGGTTGCTGTTGTTCAGGGCAATGCAGCGGTTAAGGCCGGCAAGAAACAAAGAAGAACAACAGTCTATGGTATTGACCCGGCAGCACCGGAGGTTTTTAAACTTCAGATGGCAGCCGGGAAATTTCTGCCTGATGATCCTCCCCGTGCTGCACGTTCATTTGCAGTTCTGGGCAGCAAAGTAAGGGAAGAGTTATTTGGCTCAGGCCAGGTACTAGGCAAACGGATTCGTATCGGCTCAGAACGCTTCAGGATCATAGGCTCCATGGAATCCAAGGGACAGATGCTTGGCTTTGATCTCGATGATGCCGTGTGGATACCTACGGCAAAAGCCCTTGCCATGTTCAACCGGGAAAGCCTCATGGAAATCGATGTCCTTTATCAAGAGGGCAGTTCAGCAGATGAGGTTTCGGACCAGATCAAAAAGATTTTGATCGCCCGTCACGGCAGTGAAGATTTCACTATAACAACCCAGGAGAAAATGCTCGATGTACTTGGCAATATACTGAATATCCTTACCCTGGCGGTCGGCGGCCTGGGAGGAATTTCGCTGCTGGTCGGCGGAGTTGGAATCCTTACAATTATGACAATTGCCGTTAATGAGAGAACAAACGAGATTGGTCTGTTGAGAGCGCTTGGTTCAGAAAAAAATCAGATTCTGTGGATTTTTCTGGGTGAGGCAGTGATCCTTGCTTCAATCGGTGGATTTGCCAGGCACCACCAACCCCAAGC
>JBDLJI010000114.1:0-6569 GCA_039714455.1 Thermodesulfobacteriota bacterium | reverse complement strand
AGCAACGACCCACCGAATAGCATTTTCTATGGCCTGGGCAGCTTCTGTCTCGCCAAGATGATCCATCATCATCTGGGCTGCACCAATTGCAGCCAGAGGATTTATCACATTCTGGCCGGTATATTTGGGGGCTGAACCTCCTATGGGTTCAAACATGCTTATTCCCTCGGGATTAATATTACCGCCAGCCGCAATACCCATGCCTCCCTGAATCATAGCACCCAGGTCCGTGATAATATCACCGAACATATTGTCTGTAACAATCACGTCAAACCATTCCGGGTTCTTAACCATCCACATGCACGTTGCATCGACATGGGCATAGTCTGTTTTAATATCCGGATATTCTTTAGCCACCTCATAAAACGCCCGCTCCCAAAGATCAAAAGCAAAGGTAAGCACATTTGTTTTGCCACAAAGAGTTACCTGTTTTCTTTTGTTCCGCTTACGGGCATATTCAAAGGCAAATCGAATACAGCGCTCAACCCCTTTCCTGGTATTAATTGACTCCTGTATCGCAACTTCATCAGCAGTACCTTTTTTCAAGACTCCACCAGCACCGGCATAAAGTCCTTCAGTGTTTTCCCGAACCACTACGAAATCAATTTCCTCAGGCCCTTTGTTCTTAATAGGAGTTTCTACATTGGGATACAATATAACAGGACGCAAATTGATATACTGATCCAGAGCAAAACGGAGACTCAAAAGAATGCCTTTTTCCAGAATGCCCGGCTTCACATCAGGGTGACCAATGGCCCCGAGGAAAATGGCATCATGCTTGTTTAATTCTTCGACGGCATTGTCCGGCAGAACCTCGCCGGTACGGATATATCGCTCTCCCCCATAATCAAAGTCTGTCAAATCCAGATTGAAATTAAATTTACTTGCCGCAACATTTAGAACCTTCACACCTTCAGCAGCCACCTCCGGGCCGGTACCATCACCACCCATAACTGCAATTTTATACGTTTTACCCATTATTCTCTCTGTCCTGTTTGTTAATTTTTCTTGTTATTATTTCTTTTCAGCTTCTTTTTGTAAATATACATGCCTGTTTAAACCATTAAGATAAGCCTTTCCTGCAGCTGTAATGATATCCGGGTCGAGCCCATGGCCGATCACTACTTTGCCGTTATCCTCAATTCTGACAAGCACATCTCCCAGGGCATCAGTTCCACCGGCGAAAGAACTTACCGAAAAAAAGAGCAGTTTACTGCTTGTTCCGGTAAGTTCTGCTATGGCGCGGTACGTTGCATCAATAGGGCCGACACCGATTGCTGCACCCTCTTTTTCCACACCATCTACCTTAAGACGAACAGCGGCAGTGGGCATTTTCATACTGCCACTCATAACTCCCAGAGAAACCAGTTCAAAAACCTCAGGGATCCGAATTATTTCATCCATAATAATGGCCTCTATATCCTCATCGAATATCTCCTTCCTGAGATCAGCCAGATTCTTGAACCTGGAAAATACTCTTTCCAGTTCATCATCTGACAGGGAGTAGCCCATTACCTCGATACGGTCCTTCAAGGCATGACGACCGGAGTGTTTTCCCAGAACCAGATTCCCCTTTGTCAGGCCGATGTCAGAAGGATTCATGATCTCATATGTCGTCCTTTCCTTCAAAACTCCGTCCTGATGAATTCCCGCTTCATGGGCAAAGGCATTGGCCCCGACAATTGCCTTGTTAGGCTGGACCGGCATGCCGGTAATCGTGCTTACCAGGCGGCTGCTTGGGTGGATATGTTCAGTGGCTATATCAGTATGAATATTCATCTGGTCAGACCTGGTGCGAACTGCCATGACAACTTCTTCCATGGCAGTATTGCCGGCTCTCTCGCCTAAACCGTTAATGGTGCACTCTACCTGGCGCGCACCGCTGTTAATAGCAGCAAGCGAGTTAGCCACTGCCAGACCAAGATCATTATGACAATGAACACTCAGGATCGCTTTATCAATGTTGGGAATATTATCAATCAAATAGCAAATCTGTTCACCGTGTTCACTGGGCAATGCATAGCCGGTAGTGTCTGGAAAGTTGACGGTCGTAGCACCCGCCTCAATGACGGCCTCAAATACCTGGCAGACAAAATCGATATCGCTTCTTGTTGCATCTTCAGCAGAAAATTCCACATTGGATGTGTACTTTGCCGCATGCTTTACTGAAGCAACTGCCAACTCAAGCACCTGATCACGATTCATTTTCAGCTTGTGCTTCATATGAATATCAGAGGTCGCCAGAAAAGTATGAATTCTTGGATTCCCCCCATTCTTCAAGGCCTCCCAGGCGCGATCAATATCCTGTTTGGCGCAACGTGCTAAACCTGCAATCTGTACACCCTTGATATTATCAGCAATGTTTTTTACACATTCAAAATCACCAGCAGATGCAATGGGAAAACCTGCCTCTATTATATCAACATTCAAGAGTACGAGCTGTTGGGCCAGACGAAACTTTTCCTGCATATTCATGCTGGCGCCGGGAGATTGTTCGCCGTCGCGTAATGTTGTATCAAATATATAAATTTTCTCAGACATAATTATTACCTCTGCCGGCAGAGTGTCAGTAAAAGCACACAATTGCTACTCTGCTGTCGATTTTCCCAAAGCCTGTAATCTCTATAACAAAACAGGAGATGCCAGGATAATCATCCTGGCCATCTCCATGATTCAAGCCGACTTCATATTTGTGAATCTTATGGTTTAAATAATATTTTCCTGCTCTTCAGCACCCTTATCAGCCTTACGTAGAACCCTGTACGCGGTACTGAATGGGCCGGATAGGACATAGATACCACCTACCACAAAAAGTGTCACCTGTGGTTCCGCAGCTACAAGTATCATCAGCAGGACCATGGCCACCGTTACCTGAAAGGTCTTTTTTCTTTTAGCTGACGGATGTTTGAAGCTCATGTAACGAACATTGCTTACCATAAGATAGGAAAGCAGATAGACTAAAATCAGAATGGAAAGATGCTTTACCGTTTCAGGTGCACCAAGATATCTGGAAAAAAGGACCGTCGTAGCTATCATACCAGCTGCTGCTGGACATGGGAGTCCAACAAAATCCTGTGGTGACTTTTCCAAAGCAAGAGAATTAAAACGCGCAAGACGTAATGCAGTGGTTGCCACATAGAGAAACGCAGCAAGCCATCCATACCGTCCATACGGTTCCAGAGCCCAAAGATAAGCAAGTAAAGCAGGTGCAACCCCAAAAGATACAAGATCACTTAAAGAATCATATTCCATACCAAAGGTGCTGGTGGTATTTGTCATCCGCGCGACCCTGCCATCAAGCCCGTCAAAAATACCTGCCACAATTATTGCAACAGCAGCATTGAAGAAATTACCGTTTATGGCTGAAATAATAGCATAAAAACCACTCAAAAGGCTTGCAGTGGTAAATAAACACGGCAGAGGATGAATCATGCGTTGCCCATGACCACCTTGCTCACTATCGCTATTATTCTGGTTAATACAACTCATGTCTCTTGCCTTTGGATTATGTTATAAGCAAATAATTAAACAACTTAATCATAGAGTATATCATATTGATGATATAAAAATCCCTAAAATAATTACGTTAAGTAGCCAATGACGGTCTCTCCCGCCTTCACCTTCTGGCCTGAACTTACTTCAAGCTGTATATTTTGAGGCAAATAGAGATCGACCCTGGAACCAAAGCGGATCATCCCAAATCGCTTCCCACGTTCTATCGTATCTCCCTTCTCTACCCAACAGACAATTCTGCGTGCCAACAGTCCAGCAATTTGCACAACAGCATAACGAAAGTTTTTTCCTGTGGAAAGAATCACTCCACAGTGTTCATTAGCAAGCCCTGCCTGATCAGTATTTGCAGCATAGAAACTTCCCGGCCCATATTGTATTTTTTCAACTTCTCCGGCAAACGGTACTCGATTAACATGCACATCAAAAACAGACATAAAAATACTGATCTTATAAACATGCTCGTTAACAAACCGATCATCAAAAATCTTTTCTACCAGGATAATCTTGCCGTCAGCAGGTGCCACAACAACATCTTCATCATCCGGTGAGATACGTTCAGGGTCCCTGAAGAAATAAATGACAAACCCTGTCAGAAAAAGAGTTATCAATGTTATGAGATCATATTCGAGCAATGCAAATATGAAGGTTGCAAAAGCGGCAAAAACTATAAATGGATATCCTTCCCTTGCAACGGGTATTTGGGCTACTTTCATGACTTTAAAATATTCTCTTGGGGAAAATTATTTGTCATTGTGCCAGACCTAAGCAGCAATCACCTGTTTAAGTGCAGGTAAATCAGTAAAATAATCCTGCGCTTCCTTTTAAAAAGGAAAAATTTGGCAGGTCAACCATCTTAGAATGACAGTGAGCCATACTCTTACCACTAAAAGGTTTTCTCTGCAGTCTAATTTCTGATTATGATTTCTTGGCTCGTGCCATGGCAATAGTTCCGGTACGAACTATTTCCTGGATACCGATAGGCTTGAGTATATCTATCACTGCCTTGATTTTACTCTGGGGCCCGGTAATCTCAACAGCATAACTCTTGGGACTGACATCAACGACTTTACCCCGAAAGATATCAATTACCCGCAATACTTCTGCACGGGTATGAGATTCCGCCTTTACACGGATAAGCGCCATTTCCCGTTCAACAAATTCTGACTCACCGACATCAACAACCTTGATAACATCAATCAGTTTATGCAATTGCTTAGTTATCTGCTCGATAATCTGATCCGGTCCACGAGTGACCAGTGTCAGGCAGGAAACTCCGGAGTCAAGGGTTTCTGCAACGCTGAGACTTTCTATGTTAAAACCGCGCCCACTGAAAAGACCTGTAACTCTAGACAGAACACCGGGTTTGTTTTGTAATAAAACAGAAATGGTATGTTTCATTTCGATTTCCTTTTAAAATTTATCCAATCATATTGGGGGATTGATCTGTAAAAAATTACGCCAGGAGCATTTCGGTTGTAGCCTTTCCGGCCGGCACCATTGGGTATACTCCTTCCTCCCTGGCAATAACAAAGTCCATAAAAACTGTATTATCAGTTGCCAGTGCCTCCTTGATAACAGGCTCAACCTCGCTAACCTTAGTAGCCCGTAACCCGACAGCACCATATGCCTGGGCCAATTTCACAAAATCCGGAGAAACTTCAAGGTCAGTGCCGGCGTAACGCTTATCATAAAAAAGCTCCTGCCACTGTCTGACCATCCCCAGAAAGCCGTTATTCAAAATTGCAATCTTTACCGGGCATTTATACTGCCTCGCAGTAGCCAACTCCTGGATATTCATCTGGATGGATCCATCGCCGGCCACATCAATAACAATTTTGTCCGGTGCAGCCATCTGGGCTCCGATTGCTGCCGGGAAACCATATCCCATAACACCAAGACCTCCTGAAGTGAGAAAATGCCTCGGCTTGTTAAAATGATAAAATTGGGCCGCCCACATCTGATTCTGCCCAACCTCGGTTGAAATAATTGCATCTCCCTTGGTCATCTCATGGAGTTTCTGGACCACAAATTGCGGCTTGATGATATCTCCTTCCTCGACATATCCCAAAGGATGCTTGCGCTTCCAATCATTAATATCATCCAGCCAGGGACCAAGTTTATCTCCCTGTTCCTTGCCATTGAAATCTTTCTGGGTATCAAACCACCTGTTTATTGCCGTCAAAGCATATTTACAATCAGCCACTATGGGTATATCGACTTTGACATTCTTGCTGATCGAGGTTGGATCAATGTCTATGTGAATAATCTTTGCATGCGGTGCAAAATCAGCAAGCTTACCTGTTACCCTGTCATCAAATCTTGATCCAACAGCAATCAGAAGATCACACTTCGACACAGCCATATTGGCAAAATACGTACCATGCATGCCAAGCATACCCATGGAAAGTTTATGGGTGCCGGGAAAAGCTCCCAATCCCATAAGGGTCATCGTGGTGGGAATATTCAACTTGGTGGCAAGCTCAGTCAATTCTTCATTGCTGTCTGATGCAATAACTCCACCTCCAGCATAAATCACCGGCTTCTTAGCCTTCAGTATTTCTTTACAGGCCTTTGCTATCTGTCCGGGATGGGGCTCATAGGTCGGCCTGTAGGTCTGCATCTTAACAGGCTTCGGCTCGGAAAAGTTAAGCTTAGAGATTACCACATCCTTAGGCAGGTCTATGAGAACGGGGCCAGGCCGGCCTGTTCTGGCAATATAAAAAGCCTCCCGGATAATCGGCACAAGATCTTTTGGATCTTTAACCAAATAATTATGCTTGGTGCATGGTCTTGTGATACCGACAATATCTACCTCCTGAAAGGCATCATTTCCAATAAGAGCCGTTGGCACCTGTCCTGTGAAAACAACCATGGGAATGGAGTCCATATAAGCCGAGGCTATACCTGTTACGGTATTTGTTGCTCCAGGCCCTGAAGTAACTAAAGCCACCCCTACTTCACCCTTGACTCGGCCATAGGCATCTGCTGCGTGAACAGCGGCCTGTTCATGCCTTACAAGAACATTGGTAATACTGGATTTTTCCAGCTCGTCAAAT
>JBDLJI010000113.1:0-6596 GCA_039714455.1 Thermodesulfobacteriota bacterium | reverse complement strand
GGAAAAATTCTAGCCCGCATTTCTCACGAACATTTCAGCATTTAACAGTGAATGGCAGCAATCCGGTGGCATAGAAGATGGTATACGGGATATTGACAGGAACGGAGTGTTTACGAATGCTGCAAATTTAAAACATGCTGAAATGTTCGCCAAAGGCAAGCCGATACATCCGTATAGCCTGCAGTGTAAGGCGTCCAACATACTAAAGTATAGTTCAATCCCCTTACCCTTTGTCTATCCGGGTCTCGACTTGTGAAGAAACCAGGGCTTACTTTTATCGGGAGTGGTGGCAGTTTATTGTATTCTTATAATCACTGGAAAACGTTTTGCTTTTGACAGAATATTTTTTTCCGTGCTATAGTTGAAAATTTCGACACTTTTGTATTTTTTAGCATTATATTGTTTCGATTAACATATACATTATTGCTCTCATCTTTATAGATGATACGATTTAGGTAACCAAACAACAATAAGCTTAAATGGCTATAAACATTACCACTGGAGGGAAAGGACCCATGAACATCGACAACTCAAAATTATATTTTACAAAGGCCCAGGCTGTGATCCCTGGAGGTGTCAACAGTCCGGTTCGTGCCTGTAAGTCTGTTGGCTGCGACCCCCTTTTTGTAAAGAAGGCGATAGGGGCAAAAATCATTGACGTCGATGACAATGAGTTCATTGATTTCGTGTGCTCCTGGGGGCCCATGATTTTAGGCCATAACCACCCGAAAATAATTGCTGCAATTGAACAGGCGCTTACCAACGGCACAAGCTTTGGGGCACCAACTCCCCTGGAGATTGAGTTGGCCGAACAGGTGATCAATGCCTTTCCTTCCATGGATAAAGTGCGCTTTGTCAGTTCCGGCACTGAAGCCACAATGAGCGCAATACGTCTGGCGCGAGGGTATACAGGGAAAAAAGTGGTGGTTAAATTCGATGGCTGCTATCATGGCCATGCAGACTCTTTCCTCGTGCAAGCCGGATCAGGAGTTATAACGCTTGGCATACCAGGCAGCCCAGGTGTACCGGACGACATTGTAAAAAATACCATTTCCATTCCCTATAATGATTTTGAAACCCTTGAAAAAACCCTATCGGACCAAGCCCTGGAAATTGCCTGTGTCATTATTGAGCCGGTTGCCGGCAATATGGGTGTTGTGGAGCCGGCAGAAGGTTTCCTGCAAAAACTGCGGGAGTTGACAGCACAGCATAATATTGTCCTTATTTTTGATGAGGTAATAACCGGTTTTCGCCTTGCACTTGGCGGGGCTCAAAGCAGGTTTGGCATCACACCGGACATAACCTGTCTTGGCAAAATCATCGGGGGAGGCCTGCCGGTTGGCGCCTATGGCGGCAAAAAAGAGATCATGGCGCAAATTGCCCCGGAAGGACCAGTCTATCAGGCTGGGACATTATCCGGCAATCCTCTGGCAATGGCTGCCGGAGTTGCAACCGTGCAAACTTTGAGTGAACCGGGATTCTATGACCGACTGGAACAAAAAGCCGAGTCCTTCGCTAGCGAGTTGAAAATTCTGGCTGAAAAATATCTACCGGGTGAAACTACCTTAAACAGGGTGGGGTCAATGATGACCACATTCTTCACCAAGGGGCCGGTTTTTGATTTCAAATCAGCCATGAACTCAGATACCGAGTTATACGGACAATTTTTCCGTGAAATGCTGACGAACGGTATCTGGCTCGCACCATCCCAATTTGAGGCCGCATTTATTTCTGATGCTCAAAGCGAAAAAGATCTGTCGCAAGCCCTTGAAATGACTGAATGGTCATTCAAAAAAATCAGAAAATAGTAAAAAAGTCGTTGACTTTGAGATCACTCCATGATACCAAGTGGTACGATTTTCTATTTTAAAGTCAGGTAGTTTTTCTCATTCTTTGGGAGAGAAAAAAATGTCCGAGAGCCGCAAAGAACTCATGAGGCTTCTTGGTGACTTTTCTACCATCGGTATTGCCCTGGCTGCATCAATATTTATTGGGATAGGAATCGGGTATTTTCTGGATCACAAGGTATTCAAGGGCAAAACAGCCCCCTGGTTTACCCTGATCTTTTTAGGATTTGGTATAGCGGCAGGTTTTAAAAACCTTTACATGCTGACCAAACGCAAAGATTTATAAGAGGATTATTTTTTGTCCTACAGTGATGAATATTTCCCCCTGCACAAGATGGGGCGCTTAAACTGGCTGCTGCTGCTTGTCATGACAGCGGCGGGTGGACTTATAATATCGCCTTATTTTGCCAAAGGATTATTCATCGGCGGTCTTATTGCCAACATCAGTTTTATCTTGCTCAAAAAAGATATAACCCGGGTCCTGGCAGGCCCCTTGAATGCTGCAAAAGGACGTTTTTTAATTAAGTATTACGCCAGGTTGACAGTTCTGGCCCTTATACTGTTTTTCCTGGTGAGGTATAAATCTATTCATCTTGTTGGTTTGCTGGTAGGACTTTCAACAGTGGTGATCAGCATCGGAATCATGGCGGCGGGAGCTGCCAGAAAAGTTGCCCTGACTGCAGAGGAGGCATCGTAAAAGACCATGGAACATCCAATACTATTTATCTCATTCATTCTTGAAAAACTAGGCCTGCCCATTCCCCATGGACCTGTCGGGGACACTTTACTTGCAAAACTTGTTTCACCGCATCTTACCTATACCTGGCTTGTCATGGCTTTTCTCATCATCGTGCCGAAGCTTACCCTGGGCAAGATGGAGATGATACCCGGTAAAGGCCAGAATTTCTGGGAAATGATCATTGGCGGCCTGGAAGGTTTCATGGCTGAAAATATGGGCGAAGAGGGCGCACGGATGATGTTCCCCATGCTGGCAACCTTTGCCTTTTATATCCTTACCGCCAACATGATCGGCCTTATGCCGGGGTTTATGTCTCCAACCTCCAACATCAATATTACTTTGGGCTGCACCCTGATCGTTTTCACAACCACCCATATTCTTGGCCTCAAGTTCCATGGGGCCAAATACATTAAACACTTCCTGGGACCAATCCCGTGGCTGATCCCCCTGATGTTTCCCATTGAGGTCATAAGCCACCTGGCTAGGATACTTTCTCTCTCCATTCGACTTTTCGGCAACATCATGGCTAAAGAAACCCTGCTTGGCATTCTCTTTCTGCTTGCCGGTGCTTTTTTTGCCCCGCTGCCCATTCTTTTTCTCGGTGTGTTCGTTTCCATTGTTCAGGCGCTGGTTTTCGTACTGCTCTCCATTCTCTATTTTTCAGGATCAATGGAGCACGCCCATTAATTTTATTTATTGCTAACAAACAGTTTGTTGGAAGAAGGCCAAAATAATAAATCTTTTAGGAGGAAAAAACTGATGAAAAAGGTAAGTATTCTGACCAGCATCCTGGTCCTGGCTCTATCCACCGTGGCATTTGCCTCAGAAGGTGGAGCTGCAGCATCTGGTGGCGCTGTTAACGTCGCCCTGATTTGTATTGCTGCGGCTCTTGCCGTAGGCATCCCCGCCCTGGGTTGTGGTCTTGGTATGGGTACCGCTATCGGCGGCTCAACTTCCGGTATTGCAAGAAACCCCGAGGCTTCCGGAAAGATCACCGTGACCATGATTATCGGTCTGGCTCTTATCGAGTCACTGACCATTTACGGCCTGGTTATTTCTCTTATTCTTCTGATGGCTAATCCATTCATAGGATAATCGCTGAGAAAATCCAGAAGAACCAGTTGCATGGTTTTTAAAAGGCTGCAGGTAACCACCTGCAGCCTTTCTTTTTTTCCTTAATCCGTAACGGAAAAATTGAACGTTCATGAATTCAGTTTTTTTCTCCCGGCAATAGCTCATTCGTATCTTTCATAGTATGTTATAGCGCATGAACGATGCTGAGATGATACTTAATCCCTCCAGGGGGTCTGGAGATCCTGAAATCCCCTCTAAAGGGCTGCTCCTGATAAATCCTGCTGAAGCTAATGCCGGGTTACAATTGGCAAAAAACAGGGGAGGACTGCAACACTTTCTCTTCAACAGCAGGCTGGTCCTCGTTCCTGAAAATGAACTTTCCGGGTCCTTATTTATTGCCGGACCGGCAGTGGGTGCCCCAATGGCGGTTTTAACCCTGGAAAAGCTTGTTGCCCTCGGTGCGCGCCGGATTATCGTATACGGGTGGTGTGGCTCCCTGAATGATACCTTACGAATCGGTGACGTACTTCTACCAACCTGGGCCATAAGCAATGAAGGCACTTCAGCCCATTATCCTGTAAACTCTCGGCCTGAATCCCATGCGCCTACCCGCCAGACTTTAAGTCAAGGGCTTGCAGCACAAGGTCTGACAACTCTGTCCGGTCCGGTGTGGACCACGGACGCGCCCTACCGTGAGAGTGTCGCACAGGTCAATGAGCTAGACGAACAGAATATTTTAGGGGTGGATATGGAATATGCAGCCCTTATTGCAGCAGCAGCTTTCAGGAAGGTAGAATTGACCGCAGTGCTGCTGGTTTCAGATGAGCTTTGGTCAGGAAAATGGAAACCGGGCTTTCGCACGAAAGAATTTAAGAAAAAGAGCAGGGACATTCTCAAATATTTGATAGAATTTTGCCCAAGTCTGTCTCCTGCAAAATAAATGAGTCGTTTTAATTTGTGGCCATGAAGGCAAGCAAAGAAAATGATCAAGGTAAATTGAAATAAGCTTTTTTATTATATCCTTCATTTGCTTGTCCATAATACTGAGCAAGAAATAGATCCTAAATTTAACTAATAAGTATGAGCAGCACAATGAACAAAAAAGTATACATGGTCAGCCTTGGCTGTTCCAAGAACCTGGTAGATTCAGAGGTCATGTTGGGCCTACTGGAGAAAGACGGCTATGGAGTGACCCAAGGCCCCGAGGATGCGGATCTGCTTCTGGTAAACACCTGTGGCTTTATCGGCTCAGCTGTAAAGGAGGCCATTGACGAAATACTGGAGCTTACCCGTTACAAAAAAGATGACCCGGCCAAAAAACTGGTAGTCACAGGCTGCCTGGTACAGCGTTATGGTACTGAGCTTGAAAAGGAGCTTCCTGAAGTTGATCTCTTTATCGGTACGAATGGCTTTCATACTATCGTTGATCAGCTTTATGGGAAAAAGGTTCCTGTTCCACTCGCCCATTCCCTTGAGCAGACTCCCTTTTTAATGGACAGCTCAATTCCTCGAAAGGTTTCAACTCCTTCCCACAGGGCTTATATGAAGATAACCGAGGGCTGCATCAACCGCTGTTCCTATTGCCTGATTCCAGACATTCGCGGAAAACTGCGGAGCCGCACCATTTCTGACCTCACTACCGAGGCCCGCAGGTTGGATGCGGAAGGAGTGAAGGAACTTACGCTCGTAGCCCAGGACCTCCTTGCCTATGGACTGGACCTGGAAAAACGAACAAACCTCATTGTTCTGCTGAAACAACTTCTTGCTGAAACGAATATTCCCTGGATACGTCTCCTGTACCTTCATCCTGCCCGGGTCAATAAAGAACTCCTGCTCCTTATGGCAGCAAACACCAGGCTCATTCCATACCTGGACATCCCTTTCCAGCATGTTAGTGACCATATATTGCGTTTAATGAACAGGCCCTATACACAGGTAAAATTGATACAGCTGATGGAGACCATTCGTCATATTCTTCCTCTAGCCGCCCTTCGCACCACCATGATGGTAGGGTTCCCTGGAGAAACAGATGGTGATATCGCAGAAATGACTGATTTTTTACAGAAACATCACTTTGATCATCTGGGGGTCTTTGCCTATGCCAATGAAGAGGGCTGCAAGGCAGCCAGCCTCCCGGATCAGATAACGGAAGAAATCAAGGAAGAACGCTTACGAAAAATCATGGAACTGCAAGCTGGCATTTCCTTTGGAGCATTACAGAAACATATTGGTGCAGTGGAGCAGGTTCTGGTGGAGGGCTTAAGCAGAGAATCTGATTTGCTGCTCGAAGGCAGAACCAGATACCAGGCTCCTGATATTGACGGATGTGTTTATATTACTCGAGGGACTGTTGAGCCCGGTGCTCTTGTAGATGTAACGATCACCGAGGCTCACACCTATGATCTTGTTGGCGAGTTAAAAGAATAGGGAAGACAAACGTTCTATTTTTTATTTACCTTCTCGCGCAACTCTTTGCCGACTTTGAAAAATGGCAGTTTCTTAGGAGGTACCTGAATCTTATCACCGGTTTTAGGGTTGCGGCCCTGATAAGAACCGTATTCCTTTACCACAAAGCTGCCAAACCCCCTAATCTCAATACTGTCACCTGTGGCAAGGGCGTCTGTCATCGAATCCAATACCGTATTAGTAATGGAATCTGCCTCCCGCAAAGGCACATTAATTTCCTGAGACAACGTCTCAATAAGTTCTGACTTGTTCATTTTTCTCTCCCCAAAAGCAGTTCAAATTGGCCAGATACTTCCTGCCGAACCTGTCCCTCCTATCATGTTATTAACAAAGGTATATTTATATCAAGCAGTTAACTTATTGTAAAGGGGAAATTTATTTATTAAAAATGAATTTCATATCTCCAGGGGTTAAAAACCTGTATTTTCCCGGCCCCAACTTTCCCAGTTCCAGCTGTCCATATGCTGTAC
>JBDLJI010000112.1:0-6599 GCA_039714455.1 Thermodesulfobacteriota bacterium | reverse complement strand
TCTGGCTGCTTCTGTCTGCAGGGTCATATCTGCCGGACCAATGCTGACCTCCACACCGGAAGCGTTTCCGGCAACAAATAAAACAGCCAACCCTATAACAGTTAACTGCAAGCCCATGACAACTTTCATTTGTTTCTCCTCAACAGTTCATTATTTACTATTAATTCAGGTCTAAAAAGAATTTTTCTCAAACCGGGCAAAAACTATTACTCCTCAAGTAAAAATCAAACCCGGCAAACATTAAAAACTATAATTCTCTGCCCCTGTTCTCTTGTTTTTCCACGTACTTTTTCAAGACATCCATCGTACAAACTTCAAAATATTTCCGGTTCACTTTCCCGGATGGCTGGTAGTTAACCGTATTTAACTCCTGAACCCAGTCCTCCCGGATGATCAGGCGTTGAGATGAACCGGTGACCAACGGAAATTTCCCTGTATGGATTATTATCGGCTCTTTCTGTATCTCAGGAATCAGACAGTTCATGGTCTTTAGATCAATTTCCTTTGTCAGCTTTTCAAAACCGGCCTGGTTCAACTCGATGCCGTTAACATTAAACCGCAGGATAATTTCATCATCGCTTAAACCTTTGTCACCATCTCCAGTCGATTGATAGACATACAGATTAAAAGCCTTCCTGCCCTTATCCATAACCCTGCGTAATGTCTTATGACAGCTTGAAAGTCTGTCAGCCAAATTAATGGCCGGTGAAATCATGATTCTCTTCTTGCCGTCAATCAGATATGCCGGAGGCGCATTCTGGTAACAGATGCCAACCCCCAATTCGAGTATTGGCAATTTGTATTTCCTGCTTTTGGCATTGTAGCGCTGAATGACGCTCAGCATATTTATAGCCAGGCCGCAGCCCCTTGAAACGCAGTATTTTCCTGCTTCATCATCTTTACGTTCAAGAATGGCAAGGATAATGGCATCTCCTTCGATAAACACCTTGAGGGCACCGTATTGAGACACAACCTCGGATATGGGGTTGAAAAAATTCAGGCTGAAGTAAGAGGCCGGGTTCAAGCCGCTTTCACGAAGCTGCTTAGTGATAAACGTTGCTCCACGAACATCGGCTTTCATGATGACATGACTGGTGACCGGTTTTGTATCAAGTTCAAAAACCTGCTCCTGAGGGAGAAGAAATTCATAGAGGGTATTATTGGTTTTGGAGAGAGCAATGGTTTTCTCGTCCGTAACCAGGCTTACCCTGTCAAGCGCCTTTTTCAGCAGCTTAAAATTTTCCAGGTCACAATGATATTTAAAAAAACCTTTAAGAAATTTAAGGAAATACTCATGCCGTTTCTGAACAGTCAGTCTGCCTATTCTCATTCCTGTCTTCTTCAGATTCACCAGTGAAAAGGACTTGCCGTAATAGACCTTAAGCCGGTTAAGATAGGCTATTACACTTTTTTTGGCAGGGATTGAAGTGAGATACTGTACAACCTGCTGCGGTACAAGAGGAGGGCAATATTCAAGGTATGCCGGTTGCATTTCATAGGAAGCAAAAATCCTGTTAATAAGTTTTCTCTGCTTAAACTTATTATAAAAGAAATTAAAAATCCTTTTCTGCTCCTTTTTTATTGCTTCAAAACCCTGCAACTCCCCTTCATCCTGATTAAGTTTATTTTTCCTTTCCTCTATCTCTATACCGGTCTGGAAATAATCCAACAGGAGGTCTACTGTCTCAGCCTGTCGTATCCAACCATCAATTTTGAGACTTTCTATTTCAGTCTTTTTCTCCGAACCTTCGACACCCTCATCGGGATTGCTTTCCTTACCATTAGGCTCTTTTTCTTTATCCTGGACTATATTCAATTTCCCCAGTAATTCATTGATCAATTGCAGGAGGGTTTCATATCTATCAGGATCATCGATCCTGTTTCCCAACAGGACATAATTCTCCAGCATGAAGTTATCATCACTCTGGTTATCAATATGCAGGATAGGGTTAATGAAAATGTCATCTTTCAATAGGGATTTCCTGCCATAGTTCGCCTCACGCCTTTCTTTTAAGGAACTCTGGGACTCAAGCAGATACTGAAATATCTCCCTACTGGCTTCACTTATGATCATGCTCCTCTTATGACGTATCTCCAGAACCCTCTCCTTGAGGCTCAAGGTCTGCAGCACCAGGTCGTCATTATCAGTGCTTTCATACTCCCAGACTTGATTATTAAACCTTGTTAAAAGCTCCTCAAACTGATTGTTGGTTTCCTGGATAAGAAATTTACAGACTGCGATCTGGGCCAGGTAGTCTATCTGAATTTCTCCGTCCCCCATCTTGGCCCTTTTAACAGCATCAAGCATGATATCCCGACAGAGTCGCTTGAATTTCTCTTTTTCCTTTATCCAATTAAAATGTACATCAATATCTTCATCTGCATTTGCAACCTTAAGAATTAAATGAAATACAATCTTGGAAACAGACTCTCTAAAAACAGGGCTTAAATGGACGTCATAACGAAAATTGTCAACTCCGGGTATTATGTGATTCAACGAAAAATGGGCAGAATAGGGCACTGGAGCAGGACCGCTCCAAGTAATACTTCTGGAAAAAAATTCCATGCTGAATAATGAGGCCATTGAGACAAAAAAAGAGAATTAAAGAAAAGTTTAGATATTACAAATATAGCTGCGCCGTTATCACAACATGTACAACCTATTAATTTATGACTTTTTTTTCAATATTCTTTTACTTCAGATGCCAGAAAACCACTACTCTTCAGTTCAAAACACCCACCACTTCTTTTTATCCAGCACCGGTTCATCCACCTCCACATCTTCACCTGCTATTATGGCTGCAGGCGTTGTGGTCACCATCCTTTCAGCCCTGGAGTAATCCTGCAGGATATCTGCAGTCGCATCAACCGCAGAATCCAGGGCCAGGATGCGCTCATCATTGGAATGGGAATCTGTGGCAATCACATGCACCAGACCGGTTCTTATCATCTGCTCCGCGCTCTTCTGCACAAATGAACCCAGGTGCCCGGTAACGCTCAAGGCGGTCAACTGGCACAAGGCACCATGCTTGACCAGTTCATGCAGTTGTTTTAAATCGTTCTGCAGAATCAGGTGCCGCTCAGGATGGGCTATAACAGGAATGATGCCCTGCAGTTTCAATTTGGATATGAACTCTTCGCTGCCCGGGGGCATGGAAAACGGCGGGAACTCAAGCAGCATGTAGCGCGAGTTGTCATTGATGGTGGCAGCCTTGCCTTTCAACAGTGCATCAAACAGCTCAGGGCACACCTGCACTTCCATGCCAGGGTATAGCAATATGGGAATATTTTCCGCATCAAAAACTTTCTGGACGGTGAAGGTCAGGGAGACGACATCCTGCCATTTGTTGACAAAAAAACCGTTTAAGGTATGCGGGGTTGCAACGATGGTATCAATCTTGTTTTTAGCTGCGGAACGTGCCATCTCCAGAGATTCTTCAAGCAACCGGGATCCGTCGTCCATCCCCGGCAGGATATGACAATGCAAATCAATCATCTGTGTTAATAAACTGTCAGCTGTCAGCCATCAGCTTTCTGTTTTCTCAATCTCATCTGTAGACTGTTAATTGGACACTTTCTCCTTTTCCTTATTAACGTTTAACATCTCCTTTATAAAATTCATACGTCATCTCAATTCCCTCCCGCAAGGACATCTTTGCCTTCCAGCCCAGCTCAGCCATCCGGGAAACATCAAGAAGCTTCTGCATCGTACCGTCCGGCTTGTCGGCATCAAAGACTATTTCTCCTTCAAAGCCTACAATCTCTTTTACCAGCCCAGCCAGTTCCTTGATGCTTATGTCTTTGCCCATTCCGATATTGATGAGACAGGGCTCCAGGCTTACAACAAGTTTTTTATATTTCTCATCCTCCAGACCAAGCAGAAGAAAGCAGCCGTCTGCCATGTCATCTACATGGAGAAATTCCCGCCTCGGGCTGCCCGTTCCCCAGACCGTAACGCTGGAGGCATCACCCTCTTTCGCTTCATGGAATTTACGGATCAATGCCGGCAATACATGGGAGTTTTGCAGATCAAAACTATCCCCTGGCCCGTAAAGGTTAGTTGGCATCACTGCAAGGTAACTGGTTCCAAACTGGCGGTTATAGGATTCACACATCTTAATCCCGGCAATCTTTGCAACTGCATATGCATCGTTGGTAGGTTCCAGGGGTCCGGTCAACAGATATTCCTCTTTCAGAGGCTGTGGTGCCAGCTTTGGATAGATGCAGGAACTGCCGAGAAACAGAAGTCGTTTCACCCCCGTCCTCTGACTGCTGTGGATGATGTTGCTCTGGATCATCAAGTTTTCATAGATGAACTCACCAGGGTATATTGAATTGGCCAGAATACCTCCGACCTTCGCAGCTGCGAGCACGACAATCTCAGGCCGTTCCCGCTCGAAAAAGAAATGCACCGAAGACTGATTTAAGAGATCAAGCTCATCTCTTGTCCTTAGCACCAGATTGCTGCATCCCTCAGCCTTAAGCCGCCTGACAATCGCTGAGCCCACCAATCCCCGATGTCCGGCCACATAAATCTTTGTTTGAGGGGTCAGTTCTTTACAATCTTTTACAAATGTATTTGTCATAGCAGTTGATTTTTTATTGGGATTTGACCTTTATCCTATTTTAATTATTATTCATGATAATTGAACGACTTGAAACCATGCTTCTCAACCAACTTATCCCGTTTCGCTTCCTCCATATCAGCAAGCACCATCTCCTTCACCAACTCCTCAAAGCTTACCTTCGGCTCCCAGCCCAACTCATTCTTAGCCTTGCTCGGATCACCCAACAGGCTCTCAACCTCCGTCGGCCTAAAATAACTCGGATCAATCCTTATAATCACATCCCCTTCCTTAGGACCTTTAATCTTTAACCTTGCACCGTCGTCATCATACAAAGCTGACGATGATTGACCATTATCAAAAGAATCAACAATTCCAATTTCATCAACTCCCTCTCCTTCCCAACAAAGGGTTATCCCCAACTCCCCTGCTGCCTGCTCAACAAACTCCCGCACAGAATGCTGTACACCTGAAGCGATGACAAAATCATCCGGCTTGTCCTGCTGCAGCATGAGCCACTGCATCTCCACATAATCCCTGGCATGCCCCCAGTCTCTCTTGGCATTCAGGTTTCCCAGGTAGGTGCACTCCTTCAGTCCAAGCACGATACGAGCCAGGGCCCTTGTGATCTTTCTCGTAACAAATGTCTCTCCGCGGACAGGTGATTCATGATTAAAAAGGATGCCGTTGCAGGCAAAGATATTGTAAGCCTCACGGTAGTTAACCACGATCCAGTAAGAATACAGCTTGGCCACCGCATATGGGGAACGAGGATAAAAAGGCGTCTTTTCAGTCTGGGGCACCTCCTGCACTTTGCCATATAATTCAGAGGTGGATGCCTGGTAAAACTTTGTCTTATCAGTAAGCCCCAGGATGCGAATCGCTTCCAAAAGCCGCAACGTACCCAACCCATCAGAGTCAGCCGTGTACTCCGGTTCCTCAAACGACACTGCAACATGGGACTGGGCTGCAAGATTATACAGTTCATCCGGTCTGACCTTTGCCATGATATGCACCAGGCTGGATGAATCGGTCATATCCCCATGATGCAGGATAAAATTACGCTCCTTTACATGTGGGTCCTGGTACAGGTGGTCGATCCTGTCCGTGTTGAACATCGAGGTCCTGCGCTTAATACCATGCACCTCGTAGCCCTTCTTCAACAAAAACTCAGCCAGGTACGCTCCATCCTGTCCAGTAATACCGGTAATCAATGCCTTCTTTTTCATGAGTTATCCTGAATTATGAATTATTTTTGTGAAAAGATATGGCGCTCCTCAAGAAAATTGAGGATTTTTTCAACGTTTGTCTCTACGGATTCTCCAGCGGTATCAAGAACAAGATCGGGATGTTCCGGTTTTTCATAGGGAGACGAAATACCGGTATAATTCTTTATCTCTCCGGCTCGTGCCTTTTTATAAAGGCCTTTAACATCTCTTTCTTCACATGTCGAAAGCGGAGAATCACAGAAGATTTCTATTAAATCATTTTCCGAAACCATGGCACGAACCCTTTCCCTGTCAGCCTTAAACGGAGAAATAAAAGCGGTAAGGGCTATAACGCCTGCCTCGATAAAGAGCTTGGACATCTCGCCTATGCGCCTGATATTTTCATGTCGGTCTTCTTTTGAAAAACTCAGGTTGGCACATAAGCCGTGCCGCACATTATCCCCGTCAAAGACAAAGGTTCGGCAGCCGGCCTGATGCAGTTCTTCTTCCACTGTATGAGCGAGGGTAGACTTTCCGGATCCTGAAAGGCCGGTGAACCATATGATCACGCTCTTGTGCTTATTTTGCTGCTGCCTCCGGTTGCGGGTAACTGTGGCATTATGTCTTACTACGTTTGAACTGTTCACATTTTTTATAAAAGAGGTTTCAAGGTTTCAAGGTTTCAAGGTTTCAAGGTTTCAAGGTTTCAAGGAATAGATTTTAATTCTAAATTTTGAATTCTCAATTCTTAATTGCCTTTATGGTACGCCCGGCAGGATTCGAACCTGCGGCCTACGGATTCGAAGTCCGGCGCTCTATCCAGCTG
>JBDLJI010000111.1:0-6624 GCA_039714455.1 Thermodesulfobacteriota bacterium | reverse complement strand
TCAAGAATGGGTAAGGATCAGGAGGCTGAGGAAGTCCTGCAGAATGCCCTGCAATTGAATCCCAACCCGGTGCGGACATATTACGAGCTGGGCCTTCTATACGAAAAAAGAGGAGATTTTGTCCAGGCCAACACAGAGTATAAGAAAGGCATAGAAAAATTTAAGCAGGGAAGGAAGTAATGAATATCCGACAATATTCAGCAAAACTTCCTGAGAAACGAGATCCTGGACAATATTGTCATCTGCTGGGCAAGCGTTTCACCCTGATACTGTGCTGTATTCTCTGTAGTTTCTTTTTACAAATTCCAGCGGCAGCAACCCTGGAGGGATTGTATGTCGGTGCCGAAGTACCTGACTTTACCCTTGAGGATATCAAAGGTCAGAATCTGGCTTTCAACGATATCAAAGGTGAAAAACTCACCATGATCATTTTCTGGTCCACCTGGAGCAGAAATTCAGAAAAAGCCCTGGCAGGCGCGCAGAAACTCTACGCCGCTTATAAGGATAAAGGGCTGTCGGTTGTGGCTGTCAATGCAAACGGCCTGCAGATATCTCCTGACGAAATAAAAACGATAAATGATATAACTGCAGATCTTAATCTTGAATATCCCATCCTTCTGGACCGGGGTCTTGCTGTCTTTCACAATTACGGGGTTATTGCTCTCCCTTCGACGGTGATTTTGGATCCCGAAAGAATTATTCGTTATGAACTGTCCGGATATCCTGTTGTCGGCTCTGATGAAATGCTTGATTTTACCGTAGCTCACATAGAAGGACGAGAACCGAAGGCGGCCGTACAAAAGAAGGGGTATCAACCTGACAAGAAAGCTATGCGTTTTTATAACATGGGTAAAAATGCCCTGAATTCGAAACGCATGGCTGCAACAGCGGAAATGTGGTTTAAAAAAGCAGCCGAGGCAGACCCCAAGTTTGTGCAACCCCACATCAGCCTGGGCAGATTTTACGTGGCCCAGAATAAATTTGAACAGGCCAGAGAACAGTTTGATTCCGCCTTGCAGAAAGAGCCTGAAAATGTTGTGGCCCTTTGTGAGCTTGGCATGCTTCTGGTGGGGGACGAAAAGTTTGAAGACGGCAGGAATCTGATGCAAAAAGCCATAGAAGTCGAAGAATATTATACGCCTTGTTTTTATTATTTAGGTTATACTTATAGTAAAGAAGGAAAGATGGAAGAAGCATCAAATATGTTTGCCCGAGCCCTGGAGATCAACCCCATGGATATGAATATCTATATTTATAAAGGGCCGATGTATGAAGAGAGCGGCAATCCAGCAGAGGCAGCCAAGACATACCGTAAGGCTCTTGAGATAATTTTAGCCCATGAGAGCGGAGTATGAATCGCCGGCTGGTCACCCTGTTGCTGTTTTTCGCAATCTTTGCTGTTGTCATCAACCCGGTAATGGCCGAGGATAATCTTGAGATACTTTCACCACCGGACATGGCCTCGGTCGGCGGCAGAATTATCAACATAGTCTGTAAGATAAATCAGGACTCTCTTGATACCATAAGGGTGTCGAGTAATTATGAATATGCCGAACCGCGACCGGTGAAACCGGTAGCTGTCCTTAATACCCTACGGCAAAGTCTTTTATTAAAAGAAGGGGAAAACAAGATAAAAATACAGGGATTGAAAGCAGGAAAGGTTGTTGAAGAAAAGGTTCTTTCCGTATTTCGCAGATTCAGTTTTTCAATGGATTATGTGACCCCGCCTCCCGGCTTTAAAGAGTATTTTTTTCATACGCCGCAGAACGAAGAGCACTGCCGCTTATGTCATGAAAATGAATTGAGGAAAGGCGCGAAGAGTCAGCAGGACGAACATCTGCCGGCCTGCTATACCTGTCATAAGAGGACAATGGATATCAAGAAAGCTCATGGCCCTGCAGCTGTGTGGGCTTGCGATCAATGCCACATGGAGAGTTCCGAACAAAGGACGTATGGGGTTCCGGTCCCTGCAGTAACCGTGTGCAGGATATGTCACACTGAGGCTCCCGACAAGTGGCAGTCGGAGCCATACGGCCACGCCCCGACAATGACAGGCAAATGCACCATCTGCCATGATCCGCATGGTTCGGATGAAACTTTCTTTATCAAAAGGGAATCAACCGACCTCTGCGGCATCTGCCATGCGGATAAATTGAAGTATCCACATGTAATTACAACGAAATCTGGAATGGGCCATCCGGTGAAGCTGGGCCCGGAACGGTATTTTGGAAAACATTTTTCCTGTGCGTCCTGTCACAATCCCCATGCAGAGAACAACCCATTTTTATTGGTGAATTACAATGGATCCAAGTTGGAGTTTTGCAACAACTGCCACCGCTAAAGAACCCCCTTTCCCGCATTCTCTGAATTTTTCTTTAAGGCTTGCAGCAAAGTATTTCATTGTTGAAAGGAAAGTTTTCTTATTCAGCAGATACCGAAATACAAACAAACGGTGTAATAAGGTGATAAGTAATCGCTTTTTTCGCCCGTGCCAAAATTCGGGGCGGTTCTTTGAATTCCTAACCAAATTGTTTTAGGGTGGTATTTTTTTTTGATATGGCAAAATAGGTATTAAAACTTGCCATTTCCCTTATTTTACTGGTAATGTTTCATAAATTGCATTTTGACATAGTATGGATTTTCCATTGTTACCTGGGAGGAATGGTATGAAAAAGGCGATTTTTACTACCACACTGTTGTTTGCCATTATAGGTATTGCTTTTGCCCAGAACGGGGTGAAAAAAAAACGGCCGCTCCCCTTTGATTTTGGCAGAGTTGTTATCAATAATTATTCAGAAGCGTCCCACATCGCCCCGGTTGTATTTGACCATTGGCTTCACCGGGCTAAATTCACTTGCAGGCTCTGTCATGTTGATATCGGTTTTGCCATGAAGGCCGGAGCCACGGACATAAAGGCCAGGGACAATATAAATGGCTATTATTGCGGTACATGCCATGATGGTACAAGAAGGGTATTTGCGGATACGCTAATGTTCTCGTCATGCAAAGAAGAATTCGCCCAGAAGGATGAAACATGCGACCGCTGTCATTCCAGTGGCAAGAATGTTAAGAAAAAGTATGATTTTAGAGAGTTTGTTAAGGGGTGGCCAAGGGAACGGTTTGGTAATGGCGTCAATTGGGAGAAGGCTGAGGAACGGGAACTGATTATACCTTATGATTACATTGAAGGTGTTTCAATAAAGAGGGAAAAGCTGATTGCGCAGCAGGATTTCAAAATTGCTCCCAAGGTCGAGGGTATGCCTGATATTATTTTTTCCCATGAGAAGCATACGCTCTGGAACGGCTGCGAGTTGTGTCACCCGGAAATATTTACGGGTATCAAGAAAGGATTAACGAAGTATTCAATGCTGGATATTTATGAGGGCAAATATTGCGGTGTCTGTCATATTAATGTGGCATTCCCACTCCTTGACTGCCAGAGATGCCATACCGAGAAGGTTCAATAAATGCTATGAAAAATTTCAGTCGATTTACCCTCCTGAGTTTACTGTTCCTGTATCTTTTCTTTGGGAACTGTATTGTCGGCAACTTCAGCAGTGTCTATGCGCAGGATGACTGGAAGCAGGAATATTCTTCTGTCTGTGCCAAGACGCAAAATGCCATGATCCTCACTCCCGAAGAGCTGAAAAGTTATATCGACCGGTGTGACAAGCTACTGGCTCTTATTAATGAGCTGGAAGGGGAGCAGGCGGCAACTGAGAAAAAAGTTTATACAAAAAGGGTGAAAATGTGCAGAGAATTGTATCAGTTCGCCCTGGAATATAAGGAACACAAATAATAATTCTGATGGCACCAATACAAAAGTTATTATCCGCCTTCATCATTGCCCTCACCGTAACGGTTTCAGCCTCAGCGGCGGACTACTCTCATTATCTGCGTCATATTCCACCGGCGGAAAATTTTGGCCAGGTAGTACTGGACAACTATTCTCATAAGGCGGGTGTTTTACCCGTGACCTTTGATCACTGGCTTCATCGAGCTAAGTTCACCTGCAGGCTCTGTCACATTGACATCGGTTTCGCCATGAAGGCTGAAATGACTGAAATCAGTGCCGCAGATAACATGAGCGGCTACTATTGTGGCGCCTGTCATGACGGTAAAAGGGTCTTTGACGGCAGAAATATCTTTGGTTCCTGTGCCGAAAACTACACCGAAGATAAAGGAAAAAGGTGTGCCAGGTGTCATTCCAGTGCTGAGGCTGAAGAAAGAAAATATGATTACAAGTCATTCAGTGAAAAACTGCCGAAACTGCCCGGCAACTTAATTGACTGGGAAAAAGCGGAAAGTGAAGGAAAAGTCAAACTGACAGACTTTCTTGAAGGTGTTTCTTTTAAGAGGGAGCCACTGAAAGCCCAGGATGATTTTACCATCAAAATAAGATCTTGGGACGTTATCTTTTCCCACAGGAAACATACAGTCTGGAACGGTTGCGAACTTTGTCATCCCATGATATTCCCCAGTACGAAAAGAGGCACGACTAAATACTCTATGTTTCAGATAATGATGAAGGGAGAATACTGCGGGGTCTGTCATACATCGGTGGCATTTTCCGTATGGCTGTGCGCTAAGTGCCATATAACTCTGGATGAGTAATCGCTTTTTTCGCCCGTGCCAAAATTCGGGGCGGTTCTTTGAATCCGCCCCTGATATGTTCTATGCGGGATTTAATTCTGGATCTGTAAAAAAAGTTCCAAGATTTTTTTATAGTCGCTGGCGGCATCTTTAACCATATTGTTTGACTCGTAAATATCAGCGCGCAGTTCGTAGATCGTCGGTTCAAAAGGGTTAAGCTCTACTGCCTGTTGAAAGGCGGTAAGAGATTTTTCCAACTGGCCGTCTCGGCCAAGTGCATAGGCAAAGTAATAATAGGCCGGAGTGTAGGATTCTGATTGTACTGCTCTGCCAAGAAGATCAATGGCCTCTTTTGTCTTGTCGTTTTTTGTCAGGAGGAATCCCAATTCACTTATTATGATCATGTTCTCCGGTTCTAAATCAAGTGCCTCTCTCAGGATTGCCTCTGCCTCCTTTGGCTTGGTGTCCGCATCATACAGCTTTGCAAGTTCTATATATGGGAGCAGGTAGCGGGGGTCCTTTTGGATCGCCTTCTTATAGAGCGGATATGCCATTTGAGCCATTTTCTTTTTTACCATTTTACCGGCAAGGTTCGCCGTAGCAACGGCGTCTGATTTCGGAATGTATCCCGTTCTAACCTTTCTAGCGGGGGGCGGTTCTCCGGCCAGAGTTTGAAGATGGTCGAACATTTCTTCGGTTCCCACCAACGGTAATGCCGGTAATGCATATGTTATTTTATTTTCTGAAATTACTATTGTTGTTGGTAGGGCAATAACTCCATATGAATGAAAGGTTTCGAGTTCATTATCCAAGGCGATGGGGTATAAAATTCCCAATTCATCTATAAGGTTTTTTATCTGCTCGGCATCTTTATCGGAGATATGCTGGCTTTCTGCATTTATCCCTATTACCTGAATCCCCTTGTCCCTGTACTTCTGATAGAAACTGTTGAATCGTGTGAGAGCATCTTTTGATTTTCTGCTCCATGTTGACCAGAAAAGAAGAACAACGGTTTGTTTATCGGAATAATCTGAGAGAGTAACTGTTTCCCCTTTTAAATTTTTAAGGGAAAAATCAGAAGGTTTTTGCCCGACAAGATGCAGCACCTGGGTTGCCGCTGTCCCTGTATAACAGGAGAATAGTAACAGAAACAGGACAAAGAATATAACTTGGAAGGTTGTGCTATTTTTCAATGGGGGTGATAAGCAATAACTTTTAGAAGGCGACGCGAATTCCTGCAGTAATACTATGGCTCGGGCTCGCCACCTCAACGTCTCCACCTTCAATATTAAAATCTTCAGCAGTACCAAGATAGCGATATTTGCAATCTAAAGTAACGGTTTCAGTCACTGCATATCCTGCCCCCACTCCGGCCTGATAGGCAAAGACTGTATCATCTTCGTCATCAGTTACACCGCCTACTGTCATCTCGCCATCAATTCTAGCAAATCCGAAACCAGCTGTAAAAAACCAGGAAAATGCTGACCCATAGTTAAAATCAATATATCCATTTAACAGGAAAGTTAACATGGAGAATTCCATTGAACTAATCATCCCACCACCAGGATCAAAAGGTAGAGAATTGTTTCCAATACGATCAACTTCGTTATTCTGATATGCCACTTCTCCTTCAACCCTATAATCTCCAGATTCTCCCAACCTGTAACCAATAGCACCACCTACAGTAAAGCTTGTATCATATTCCAGTTCAGCTGATCCCACACCAGAAATTGTCATATTTCCATCGGCAGGCTGGGCGAGACCTGCATTGAAACTACCGTACATGTCCGATGCCCCAAAGGAAATAGTCGGCAATACTAAAAAGAAACAGATTACTGCACTAGCGGCAAATTTCTTCATTCCCTTCTCCTTTTTTTAAAAATTAAATTTTAAGCTAATTTTTGAAAAAGTGTCAAATCAACATATTTCCCAAATATCTAGCCTAAGCATTTCATAAAGCAAATTATTACTTTCTTACCACAGTCTATGGTTTTGTCATACATATTCTGACTTAACATATCCACAGGAAAT